>JAYVTN010000079.1:0-5009 GCA_043788785.1 Spartobacteria bacterium
ACATCCGGAAGGCCAACGGCCTGATCACATCCGGAAGGCCAACGGCCTGATCACATCCGGAAGGCCAACGGCCTGATCACATCCGGAAGGCCAACGGCCTGATCTATTCCAGCCCAGGGCAACGCCCTGGGATTGGAACCCACAGGCGGCGGAGCCCTGAAAGGGCGCCCTAATCTGCCCAAGTCCCTGAGAATAAGACCCGGTACACCGCCAAGGCCTGCTCCTGAGTTGAACCGTTGTCCGCCATGGAGCGCCTCACACACCGCCCTGATGCCTTCCCTCGCCAGCCCCATGCCCAGGATCGCCTCCGCATACCCGCAGGACGCGTAGCTGCCCGGATCGGCCACAATCCCGGCCAGGACCAAAGTGAGATCCACATAGGCGGACACCGTGGCCAGCGCCGTGCCCGCCCTCCACGAGCACGCTGGTGAAGCGGCCTCCCCAGAGCGAGCCCTTGCTCCCGATCTGGCGGTTGTGCCAGTTGCGGGCGGGCCCATCGGGCACCCAGGCCCCCCCCGGAGGGCGCCGGCCCGGGCCCGCATCTGCGCTCCGCCCCACAAAACGGGGCGACTGGAAAATGCTTTCACGGGCAGCCTCAACGACACGCCATTCGGAAACGGCAAGCCCGCCACGCAGGCCGCGGTCCAGCCATTCGAGATCTCGACCGCGTCGGTCATGATGGATTTCAAGCCTGGCGTGACAAACAAGGACACCGTGAGCATCGCCGGCACCCTGTTCATCCCCGGAACCGTGGATCCCGCCGGAGCTGTCGTGAAGATTCACTTTGGGCAAATTGTGGCGACCTACATCCTCGATGCCCAGGGTATCGCGGCACCCGCCCCCAACAATACTTTCAGGCTGCACTGCAAATTTGGCACAAACAATTCCGCGCGCATCGGCAAGCAATTATACAGATTCCAATGGAAGCTGCCGCCAGGCGCTTATGCCGATTTATTGACCAACTATGCGTCGGCCGAGGGAACCGCCCGTACGCGCGTAAATGTGCCGATAACCATCCTCTACAATGGCACCTTTGGCTATCAGCGTACGCTCGAGCTCTACTACAAGGCGAAGCCCGCCCCGACCTACTCCAGCAGTGGGACCATGGGAGGAACCCTGCAGCTCGGCGTTTCAAATCTCCCAGACTCCAGCAACCTATCTATATCTCTAGGGGGGACACAGCTTCTAGGTGGGGCACTGCTTCTAGCCCCCTCAGACACGATCATCGTGCCGACGATCAACTCCTCGCCCCAGTAAGCCGCGCCGAACCGCGCTCAGGATCTCAGCGCCCAGAGCTGCTGGAGGGGGGCGCCAAGTGTCTCCACCTAATCAAGGGAGGGGCAGTAAATGTCGGCCACCATATCAGGGGGGACGGGGCTCCGCGTCCGCCTTGAGTCGTAGTTGCCGCATGCTAACAGAATCGGGCCGCGCTCCCCGCCCCGCCGCCTCCCCGGAGCACCAAGTGTCTGCCACCTTATCAGGGGGAATGGAGCCCGTTGGGTCAGGTTGGTCGGCTCCCCGCAGCACGACTGCCCCCTGGCAGACGCGATGTCACGGGGGACGGGGCTCCCGGGGTCGGGATCGGTGCGCCGGGTTTTGGGCGGGCCGCTTTGGCCATACCCGGATCAGCTCGCCCGGACCGACCCGCTCGCGCACACCGCCACAACCCAAACCGAGGTGGCCCGTCGATCGGCAAACTTTAGCCTGAGAACGAGCAGACATACTCGCATACCCCGCTGCCGACCTCGATATCGAAGCCGCTGTGGGCTGGCACTTCGAAAGCTTGGCCGGCCGAGTACTCCACCGTATCGCCTGCGCCGTTGAGTTTAACGGCACAGCTCCCGGAAACGATTTCCATGCGCTCGGCTTTTTCGGTCCCAAAATGGAAAGCGCCCGGGAAGATCAGGCCCAGAGTGCGCTTGGAGCCGTCTGCGAAAAGCAAGCTGTGGCTGACGACTTTGCCATCGAAGTAAATATTGGCTTTGGTGAGGGCGGTAACGTTCTCAAACTGGGTAGCAGTGGCCATAAGAGGCGTCAGTTTTCTGATCCTGAACCGGCTGGCAAGCTAATCCAACGCCGATTCCCATTGGGCCAACTTGAAGCCCACCAAACCGCCCCCCGGCCAGATCGCGAAAGGGCGTTTGACTAGGTTCCCGTGAGCTGCCAGCAGGGCGAGAGCCTCGTCCTGACTGAGCTTGGGAAGGCGTTGGGCAATATCCATCGCCCGATAATCCAGGCCGGAAGTATTGAAGAGCCGCCGTAGATCCCCGCCAACAAACCCCAGCATCAAACCCAGTTCCTGCACCGTTGGCGGCTGCTCCCGGATTGGCACCACTTCGGCGACCAAGGATCGACTGGATAGGAACTCGAGCGATTTGCGGCAGGTCCCGCACTTCTCGTACGTGTAGACGCGGAGCTTCTTCACAGGCCCAGGTTAGCGAGGATCGCCCGGGTCGAGTACGCCTTGTTGAGCGTGTAGAAATGCAGCCCTGGCACCCCGCTTGCCAGCAACTCCCGGCATTGTTGGGTCGCGTGCTCTATCCCAAACTCCATGACAGCCCGGTCGTCATCTCCGAGTTCCTCCAGCCTCGCCAAGAAGGGGGCCGGCAATCGCGCCCCACACATCTGCACAAAGCGTTTGGTCTGGTTTCGCGTTAAAATGGGCAAAATCCCTGGGATAATTGGCACCCTCACCCCCAGTCGCTGGGTGAGGTAATTGCGGAACTCGAAAAAGTCCGCGTTATCGAAAAACAGCTGGGTGATGATGAAGTCCGCTCCCGCATCCACCTTTTGACTGAGGAAATTCCAATCGGCTTGTTTGCCTTTGGTACAAGCGATGTGACCTTCGGGGAATCCCGCCGTACCGATGGAGAAGCCCCCGGTTTCCCGGAGAAAAGCGACCAGTTGGGCAGAGTACTCGAAGCCACCGGGGGTGGGAACGAAAGGGCCGGTGTCCGGGGGGTCGCCACGCAATGCCAGAAGATTAACAATCCCCGCTTTGCGGGCACTGGCCACGACCTCGCGCAGCTGCTCCCGGGTGGAGCCCACGCAGGTAAGGTGCATCATCCCAGGAAGGCCGTGCTCGTCCTGGATGCGTTCGACAATCCCCTGCGTCTTCTCGCGCGTACTGCCGCCAGCCCCGTAGGTTACCGAACAATAGTCCGGAGCTGATTTCATCAGGTCGGGCAGCGTTTTCTCAATGAGATTACGATCACCGTCCTCGGTCTTCGGAGGGAAGAATTCGAACGAAATCGCCGGGCGGCCCTCTTTGATGCGCGCCTCGTAAATGTCGCGGATATGGATCATTGGGAGGCCTATTGTGGACAGTGCGCGCAAGAGCCGCAACCTGTTCTTGGCCATCATTGAACGCTTTACAAAGCGCGGTTCTCCGGCCCCTCTAATGGGATGATCCAGACCCTCAGCACGCGGCCGACTCCGGCCCAGCTAAAGAGCTGCAGGCTTTTCGCAGGAATTCCCACCGAACCCATTGAGGCCATGAGCTCGGACATCGTCCTGCTGCGGCTGGATTCGGGCGAGGTCCTCTTCAAAGAACGCGACCCTGGAGAGTGCTTCTATATTGTCCTGGAAGGTTCCATTTGCATTTCCAAGCTCGGCCGCTCCGACAAACAGGAGACCCTCTGCTACATGCAATCGGGCAATTTCTTCGGCGAGATGACCCTTGTCGACGGCTTGCCGCGTTCGGCCCAAGCCACAGCTGCCAAAGACTCGGTCCTCGCCCGAGTGGACCGGGCCACCTTTGATCGGATCCTGGCCATTGCCCCCCGGGAGCTCCACATGAACTTCTTGCGCTGCGTAACCGAACGACTGCGGGAGGTCAACGGGCAGTTCATGACTGAACTCATCCGTACCGAACGGCTTTCCCTGGTGGGAACCATGGCCAACTCGATCATCCACGATCTTAAAAATCCGCTGACCATCATCCAGTCCGCCTCGGAGATCTTGAAGATGAAAGTGTCGGATCCTTCGGTGGACCGCTTCACCCAGATGGTCAATCGAGCGGTCAAAAGCATGCTGGATATGACCCAGGAAATCCTCGACTTCGCCCGGGGCCAAAGCAGTTTCGAACTCAAACAGGTGCCCATCCAAGCGCTGCTCGAAGAACTGGAGGGCCAACTCGAGCAGATCGTGCCGGGGTCTATCCAGATCCAACGCGACATCGATTGCCAGGCCGAGGTCCGGCTCGATGTAGGCCGCTTCTCCCGCATGCTCCTGAACCTGATCAAGAACTCGGTCGAAGCCATGCCCAAAGGCGGCACCTTGAGCCTCTCCATCCGCCAGCAGGATAAGAAGGTGCTGTTCCGGATCACAGACACCGGCTGCGGCATCCCCCCAGAACTCCAGGCCCAGGTGTTTGAACCTTTTATGACCTTTGGCAAAAGCAAAGGCACCGGCTTGGGGATGGCGATTGTCAAAAATGTGGTGGAAGCCCACAACGGAACCATCAGCTTGGAGAGCCAAGTCGGCGTGGGAACCACGATGGAAGTCGCCTTGGAGGCCCAGAGCTAAGCTTACCCACCACGCCGCAACTCCCCCGATTTATGAAAGTTCCAACCCTTCTGGTGCTCTGCACGCTCGCCTTCTGCCCGGCCAAAGCCGAGCCCTTGCCCACCAATCCGTTATATGAGACACGGGCCGAACACGACCCCAACGGAACCGGGGTCTTCTACATGGGCCGCGAGATTGCCCGGGTCATGGGCCATCAGGCGTGGCAATGGCTGGAGCGACCCGGCCGGGAGGAGGAGGAAGGGTCCGGGCAATTGCTGGTGGCCCTTGGCCTAAAACCAGGGCAGGCCGTCGCGGACATTGGAGCCGGCAGTGGCTACTATAGCTGGCGGATGGCTCGGCTGGTGGGAGAGACCGGCAAGGTATTCGCTGTGGAGATCCAGCAAGAGATGCTTGATCTCCTGATGAAGAACATGGCCAAACGCCAGGTCCAAACCGTCGTCAAGCCGGTGCTGGGGACCATCACCGACCCTCATCTTGAGAGC
>JAYVTN010000080.1:0-6040 GCA_043788785.1 Spartobacteria bacterium
GGAGACAAGGATGGGCGTGCGGATGTGTTCCAAACCGTTTGTGACCGCTGGGGGGTAAGCGGGGATTACCATGAGTACGCTTTCGGCTCGCGCTTTGACAAGGCTGGTGACCTGTGGGTGGTGCTCTGCCTTACGGGATCCTTTTCAAGTGCCACTGAGTTCCGCGGATGGGCCGTTCGGATCAAGCCAGATGGCACAATGGTACCCACCTGCAGCGGGATCCGGTCTCCGGGCGGAATGGGATTTGATTCGGCAGGTGAAGTTTATTACACCGACAACCAAGGCCCGTGGCATGGCTCATGCACCTTACAACATCTGGTTCCAGGAACTTTCCAAGGCCATCCCGGCGGCTTCAAGTGGTACGACAAGGCACCGAACATGGGAGCGCGTCCCGTCGAGCCTAACGACAAGAGTCGGATGGTCGCCGAGCGGGCCCGTATCAAAGAGTTGGTCCCCCCGGCGGTATACCTCGTCCACGGGAAAATCGGAAACTCCGCCTCGTTCATTGCCTGCGATCTGAGCAAAGGCAAATTCGGGCCGTTCCCGAATCAATTGTTCATCGGTGACCAGAGTCATTCCAATGTGTCCCGGGTTTATTTGGAAGAGGTGAATGGGATCAAGCAAGGCGTGGTGATTCCCTTCCTCAAAGGCTTCAAGTCCGGATTGATCGGAGGCCGCATGAATGAGAAGGGCCAGCTCTTTGTGGGGGGCTCTGACCGTGGATGGGGGGCCCAAGGAGGAAAGCCTTTTGATTTTGAGCGTGTCCAGTGGACAGGCAAAGTTCCCTTTGAAATCCATGAGATGCATGCGCGTCCGGATGGCTTTGAAGTGACCTTTACCGAACCCTTGGATCCAAGTACGGCCTCCAATCCTGCAAGTTACTCGATGCGCGAGTTCACATACATCTACCAGTCCAATTACGGCAGCCCAGAGGTGGATGAAGTGGTTCCTAAAATCACTAAGATGGTAGTTTCTGCCGACAGGAAATCAGTGCGTTTGACCATTGAACCGCTCACTAAAGGGCACATTCACGAACTGCACTTGGACGGGGTGCGTTCCCAAGGCGGACTTCCAGCGCTGCATCCGGTGGCCTACTACACACTCAACGAAATCCCCAAAAAGTGAGACTCCTATGAAAAGCGCCCTAGTCTTGATCATCGCGGCTTCCCTTGCCAGTTCGCTTGCCGCATTTGGGGCGGAAGCGCCTCAGCTCTATACCATCCCTTTGCAGGACATTGACGGGAAGCCCACTTCATTGAAGGAGTACTCCGGGAAGGTGTTGCTCATCGTCAATGTCGCTTCCAAATGCGGCTTCACAAAGCAATATACCGGCCTGGAGGCGCTCTGGAGAAAGTACAAGGACAAGGGAGTCGTCGTCCTAGGGTTTCCTTGCAACGATTTCGGTTCCCAGGAGCCGGGAACGAATGCGGAAATCAAAGGTTTTTGTTCCTCGGAATTTGAAGTGAGCTTCCCGCTGTTCGATAAGTTGCACGTCAAAGGGCCCGACCAGCACCCGCTGTATGCTGCCTTGACAGGAGCCGATTTGCCCGTGCCCGGACCCGTGAAGTGGAACTTCGCGAAGTTCCTGGTTAGCAGCGAAGGTAAAATCTTGAAACGTTTCGATTCTGCTGTGACGCCGGAAGCGCCGGAATTGCTGGCTGCGATCGATGCCGCAATCAAGTAGCGGGGGGATTCTGCCTCATGCCGTAAATCCCGGGTTCAGGAGGCAGTAGCAGTGTGCGGGGTGCTTGGATCAACGGGGAATGCCTGCGATGAAGAAAAAGATCGTTGTTCTCGATGGCTTCACTCTGGGACCCCCTTCGGATCCGAGTTGGTCGGCGTTGGCGGACCTTGGGGCATCGGACGGGGAGGGAAGAGGTCTTCTAAATCTGCCAACGCGGTCCGGTACTCGGCTTTTCCTAGGGAGGCTTCGGTCAGAAGCGCCTTCGCTTCGTTGGGATGTCCGTTCATGAGATGGAAATTGCCCAGAAACCAACGCCGGTCGGCAAGAGCCTCTGGCGTTGATATCTGGCGAAGGAAATATTGAGCCATGCTGGAGAGGCTTTCCGGGGCCACATCGCTCCAGACCAAAGGCACGAAGCCGTATTGGGTGCGCACGTAAATTTGGCGCTCGTCGGCTTTACTCACCGTCCCTTGGACCGGGATGCCCCCTCGGCGCGTGATTGGTTGGGGGAAACCCGATTTATTGAGATCCTGGGTGAGCTGGAGCTTAAACTTGGCAAGGCCTTCGGTGTGCTGGACCCATTCATCGCGTAAATGACGTGACTTGTCTCCGGATACCGGCACGCCAGCAAGAAGGGCTTTGGCCTCCGAAAAACGGAACTGGTTACAAAGGACATCCCGTTTCT
Source organism: Spartobacteria bacterium (assembly GCA_043788785.1). Classification (GTDB taxonomy): domain Bacteria; phylum Verrucomicrobiota; class Verrucomicrobiia; order Chthoniobacterales; family Chthoniobacteraceae; genus CAIURC01. The sequence continues at coordinate 2,370 of JAYVTN010000080.1, forward strand.
GTTTGGCGTCGGCGAACAGTTTGGGGTCGCTGACTTCAGGTTGGACTTCCTTGGGCGCAGCGAGCTCGGGGCGGTTCTCCAATTGGGAAATACGGCGTTGCAAACTCGCCTTGAAGTGTGGGCCTCGTTTGATCTTATCCACCGCGACCTTGGCCGATTGCAGGGCGTCCCGGATTTGCGGGGGGGTAGTCGCGTCGGTGAGACGTTCGTCGGCATCCCGGAACACGCTGATATCGGCGAGATACTCGGCGCCGATCGCCTTAAGAAGGTCCCGCTCGGCACCATCGCCCAACCAAGTGTCGGGTGCGGAAAATGGGGCGGAGTTAAAACGCTGAAGGAGAATTTCTGCCTTCTGAAGGTGTTCCTGGTTGAAGGCGCGCACCCCCAGGAGAAGGTACGCGATGGCCTCGTGATTGTTGAGGTCGAAACCCCGGCTCGGGTCGGCAGGGGATTTGCGCTCGGCTAGGAGGGCGCGGGAGATGAGGGTGAAGAATTTTGCAGTTTCTATCTCCTCGTTCTGGGAAGCATTCGCGGTGCGGGCCTCCAGTCTCTCGAAGCAGTTCCTGGCATCCTTCTTGTCGAGTAAGAGCGCGAGTCCTTCGTACAGGGTGATCCAGTTATGGATGGGTTGGGGGATATCAACCATCTCCCCCAATTTGTGGAAGGCTCTCGCTGCCTCTTGGAAGCGATGGCCAAAAAGGAGGCGACGCGCACTGGCGAATTCGTTCTTAAGGACATTAGGGGAACGCGCTGGGAGCGTCGGCTGGGTGTCCTGCGTCTTCTTGGAAGAAAAGGCGTCAGGATTGGCGGCATATATGCAAAGGCCAATGGCTACGACCGCACCGGCGGATCCATAGGAAACCCAGTTCATCTGCTCTTTGTGCCGCTGAAGACGCAGGGCCTCCTGGACTGGCTGGTTCTTGGCGGCAGCAGCGTGGGCGGCTAGTTTTCGCTGGGCATAACCGAAGTGCTCAATGAGCTCCTCGTAGCTCTGGTAGCGCTGGCGAGGATCGTTGTGGAGACACTTGTTGATGAGAAAAGCGGTGGTGCTGGAGATGTTCTCCACAAAAGCTTGAAGGCTGACCTCTTCGGCTTTGAGCTTTCTAAGTGTGCTCATGGAGGTGGTCTCCACATTGAAAGGAGGCCGACCTGCGATTGCATGGAAAAGCGTGGCACCCAGGGAATAGATGTCGCTGCGGGCGTCCTCGGGCTGGTTATCAAGCTTCTCGGGGGCCACATAGTAGGGGGTGCCCCACACCTCGCCTGCCACCGTGTCGACTTCTTCGACCAATGCCGCTAAACCGAAGTCCACGATTTTGGCGGAATGCCCGTCCGCGAAAAGGATATTCCCCGGTTTGATGTCCCGGTGGATGAGGCCCATCTGGAGAGCGGCATTGAGGCCGTGGGCGATTTGGATGCCAACCTCCAAGGCGCGTGCCTCGGTCAGGGCGCCTTTGGTTTCCATGAACTCATCCAGGGAACCCTGATCGACCAATTCCATGGCGATATAGAGCAGGTCGTGGTCATCTCCGCAGGAGTAGACTTTGACGACATTAGGATGATTGACGGAGGCCGTCAGGGCCGCTTCGGTCTTGAACTGGGCAACGAACTGCGGGTTTGCACTGAATTCGCGTCTCAGCAGCTTGAGGGCGACCATCCGGTTAAGGTTGATATCCAAAGCACGGTAGACGGCCCCCATGCCGCCGGTGCCAAGGACCTCTTGGATCTCGAAATGGTCGAAACGGCATCGCACCCGCATCCCTTCCCCGCAGTTGGGGCAATGCTTGTAAGCAAAGGGGTCCTGTTCGGACACATCAATGAGCGTCCCACAGGGGCAGGTTTGGAGGAGCGACTCAATGGATTCAGACATTCAAACGCAAGGCTTTGGGGCAGTTAGGGACGGGAGCATTTTTAGACTCAAAACGGGTCAGTAGCGGATGGCAAACCAGATATCGAGGATCTCTGGTTGTGATAACCCTACCGGCAATGGACTCTTAGGCGCTCGCTTGGAATCGCCCGGCAACGAAGTCCCAATTAATGACGTTCTGGAAGGCCTTGATGTAGTCGGCCCGGCGGTTCTCGTAATGCAAGTAATAGGCGTGTTCCCAGACATCGATGCCCAGCAAGGGCCTTGCACCCGTGCTAATGGGGGAGTCTTGGTTGGGCGTCGATTCCACCAAGAGCTTCCCCTCGCGCACCACCAGCCAGGTCCAACCACTCCCAAATACCTTCAGCGCCGCTTCTCCATATTGCTGCTGGAATTTGGGAAAACTCCCGAATGCCTTCTCAATGGCCTTTGCGAGTTCCCCGGAGGGCACCCCGTTTTCATTCTTATTGAGGAGCTGCCAGAAAAAAGTGTGGTTGGCGTGGCCGCCACCTTGGTTTCGGATGTCGGCGCGGACTTCTTCAGGAACCGAGTTGAGATTCCCTAGCAGGTCTTCCAAGGATTTGCCCTCGAGAGCGGGCGTTTTGGCCAGGGCCAGATTCAATTTGCTCACATACCCGGCGTGATGCTTGTCGTGGTGGAGCTTCATCGTTTGGGCGTCGATAAAAGGCTCCAAGGCATCGTAGTCGTAGCCCAGGGGCGGCAATTTGAAGACCCCTTCGGTCTCAGGCTTGGGGGCTGCGGGCCCTTGAGCGCGCAAAGCGGCGCTTCCAAAGGAAATGGCACCCGTGGTCAAGGCAAGCGTCTTCAGGGCATGGCGGCGGGTAATCATGATGGGAGGATGAGGCACCAACATTTAAAGACGAAGTCTGGGAACTCTACAAGCTTGGGTGGCTAAGGATCCCCCTGATCCCCCGCCCGGGGTCGTCTCTGGTAGGAAAGTAGTCCCACTGCGAGCCCCACCAGGAGCCCGTCGGCGAACAAATGAAGACCATAGGAGGTGTGGTTGGTTTCCGATCCGAAGCATCCACAGCTGATATCGAGTTGGCGCCACCAAGCGGAGCTAACCGCCGCTAGGAAAAGCACGCCCAAGAGGCCGGCCCCCAGCAAGGCCCCGTCGTACAGACGCCGGGTCCACACCGCCACGCCAATAACCACCTCCAGCCATGGCAAATAGAAGCCCACTACGATGGAGGCATCCCAGGACGTCAGCTGGTAATTCTGTACCGCAGAGGTAAAACCTTGCGGGTCCCAGGCCTTGAGAAGGCCGCTGACCACGAAAATCGCGCCCAGGAGCATCCTCAGTAGTCCGACGATCAGCGGGACCACGCCTGCCAGCCTCCTTTCAAGACGTACACGGTCTCGATCTTGAGCTCCGAGCTGACCCTTTGAGACACTTTCCGGGCCCTCTCATCCCCGGCTTTCCCCCCATAAACGACAACCGTGCGGTTACTGTTCCAAGCGGCAAAAAGCTCAGGGGCTTCTTGCTCCCAGTCTTCGGGGGTGAGGAGAACGGCCCCAGGAAGGTGGCCGGCTAGGAACTGCTGCCGGGTGCGGGCATCAACCCACAAGACGTGCTTGCCCCAGAGTCGGGCCGTGGCGGGACGTACTTCGCCGGGCAAAAGGGGCTCTAAGGAGCGGGTTTTGAGTTGAAATGCTCCCGAAATGAAGGCGGGTCCTAGGGCGACGAGCAAGAGGATGAACAGCTGGCGCAGCATCAAGGGGGGTGAACCGTAGCTGGGAGGGAAAGCAAAGGACAGAGGGAAAAGGCGCGGGCCGCTTGTTG
>JAYVTN010000081.1:0-1625 GCA_043788785.1 Spartobacteria bacterium
CTCGACTGGAACAAGATTGGGACGCTGGGGATGGCGTATGTGCTGGGGGACGGGGTGCCGGTGGACTATGTCCATGGGGCCGATCTGCTGGAGTATGCGGCGAACATTGGAGGGAAGGGAGACTGGGAGATTGCAGCGTGGGGTACTTTGCTGGGGAGGATTGTGGGGAAGGGGGAGTGGCAGACGAATCGGGAGTTGGGGAAGGCGATGGGCGACTTTCGGGCGATGGTGAGGAGGGCGCATCTGACGCCTACGCCGATGTCGAATTATCTGATGGCGATTGGGACGGTGTGGAACCCGGAGCCGGAGGTGATGCGAAAGTATCTGGTGGTGGCGGCGGACGGTGGGATCGCAGACGCGCAGATTGAACTGGCTTACCAGATGTGGGCTGGGACGGGTGGGCCGGTGGATGTAGCAGGTGGGGTGAAGTACATGGAGATGGCGGCGAAGACCGATCCGAACGCGGTGTATGCGCTGGGAGCGGTGATGGCGAATGGGCTGAACGGTGTTCCGACGGATAAGGCCAAAGCAAAAGAACTGCTGACGGCAGCGGCAGGAATGGGGCAGGGGCAGGCCGTGAAGATGGTGGCCGGGTTGCAGTAACAGCGAATTACACCGATTGCATTGGTTTAAGAACAAGGCGTGACGGTGATCAAAGGGAGAGAAGCTGATAAGAGCAAGACCAAGACTTTCGACCCGAGATATTTGCGGATTGGCACGGTACGGGTGAGGGCGATCAGGCAGAGGTGACGGCAACGGCCAGGGCAAGGGCAAGGGCAGCGGCGGGCCGGGGCGAGGGTAGGCGACCGGTGCGGTGTGGTAGCGGTTTAGGGGGTGGGGAAGTTTAGGGAGGGGAGGGTGGCTATGATTTGCTGGGTTTCGAGGGAGACGGTGATCACCTGGCCGATTCGCTGCTGAGTAAGGTTGGCGGCTTCATGGAGTCCTACAACAGTGAGGTAGATCGTTTTGTTCGGCTTGGAAAGCCGCAAGAGATAGATGGAGCCGAAATCTAAAACGACACTTGGAAAACACAGACAGCGTCGGTTTTGAGCCAGACCTAACGGTGACGGACTTTTGTGGCCGTGCTGGTGGAAGGTCTTGAGGGCGGCGTAGTAGGCCTTGACCGGGGCGTGGGCTGGCTTGAGCGGGAAGAGAGAGGCCATGGGTATGGCTTTAGTAGCCTGGCGGCCGGGTGCAGGGGAGTGGCTGGGTGGAGGCCTGACGGGGATGGTGCAAAGCGTAACGGGGATCAGAGGGATAAACGCTGATAGGAGCAAAACAGGAACGGGGATGAGGGCGGGATCAAGGCGGGATAGAGGCGGGATAGAGGCAACGGCAAGAGCAAAGGATGGTTTAGGGCAAGGGCAAGGGCAAGGGCGACGGAAGGCAACAGCGGAGGAGACGGCGGCCAAAGCTGTTTTTGGTGGGGAGTCGAGTTGCCACATGGTCGCGCGGTGAGGCTCGCGCGAGCCTGGGGCATCGTAGATGTTGATGGGTTGGTTGGGGGTGCTAGACTTTGGGCGGAAATGAATCGTCTCAGGAGTTGGGGGTTTGTGATGATGCTTGATCTTGAATTGCGTGGTGGCTTGCGTGGTGGCTTGCGTGGTGGCTTGCGTGGTGGCTTG
>JAYVTN010000082.1:0-3101 GCA_043788785.1 Spartobacteria bacterium
ATAGGGGGCCCCCCGCCCCAACCAAGGGAAAGCTCCAAGAGATTACTTCTCTTTTTCTAAAATCGCAAATGTCCGTCGACCACTGCGCTCAAAATTAACGATCACGTTGTGTTTTTCCCGCCCCTGAGCTGCGGATAGGAGTTTGGAGGCCTCCAAAGCGGTCGAAACCTGCACGCCTTCGACCTCCGTGATCACGTCTTCGGGGCGCATCCCGGCCTTTAAGGCCGGCGTCTGGGTCAACACATCGACCACCAAGGCCCCCTTCGAAGGCGCGTCGGCAAGTTTTAGCCCCCATCCTTCGAGCAGACCGGCTTTGGCCTCCATGCTCTTTTTGACCGGGCCCCCGGCTACTTTCGAAAAATTGGCGGGTAACTCCCCGGTGGCAACGGGAACCTGCAAGGTGGACTTCCCTCGCACGACGGTGAGATGGAGGATCTGACCGACGCGCTTCCTGAATACCTCCCTTTGTAACTCATGGGCGGAAAGGACCTTATTACCGTCCACCTCGGTGATGATATCTGCCGGACGCAGATCGCTGTGATAGGCAGGCGCCTCGGCTTCGATCGTGCGAACCACCACCCCTTGGTTCACCCCGGCACGCTCGCCGATCTCCTTCATATTAGCCAGGCTCTCGATCCGAATCCCTAACCAGGGCCGCTGCACCCGCCCCTTGGCGATGAGTTCGGCACTGACATCGACCAGCATGTTGGAGGGGATCGCAAAAGCTAGCCCGCGTCCCAACCCATTGATCAAGGTGTTCATCCCGATTACGCGCCCATCGACATCAAAAAGGGGGCCCCCACTACTGCCCGGGTTGATGAAAGCATCCGTCTGGATGTAGTCTTCAAAAATTACATTGGCCGAAGTCGCCCCGAGCAAGTTGGTGCGTCCCTTCCCGCTCACCCAACCACACGAAAAACTATAGTCCTGGTTGAACGGGGCCCCGATAGCGCCCACCAATTGGCCGATTCGGAGTCGGTCGCTGTCGCCCATTTCCACCACCTGCAACCCCTTGGCCTCCACCTTGAGGACCGCGATGTCGGTGCTTTCATCGGCCCCGACCAGTTTAGCCGGGAGTTTCCTGCCATCCTTGAAACGCACTTCCAATTCTTGGGCATCCGCGATCACATGGTTATTGGTGAGAACGTATCCGTCAGCACGGATAATGAACCCGCTCCCTTCGCTCATCACACCGGGATGGGGCATTGGCAATGCCCGTAGGCGCTCTTTGGCTTTCGGCCTCGATTCCGGAGAACTCTCCTCAGGATCCGCTTCCCTTAATAGGAAATCCAGACCCCGGGACTCATCGCCTTCCTCATCGAGGGCGGGCTTTTTCCGGGCTTCAATGACCACGACCGAGGGAGCGACTTTTTCGAACAGGGCCGAGAATCCGGAATCGAGTTGGTGCAAAAGGGTCAAAGCCGCCGCTGGATCACTCTTGGGAGCGGGGTCATTGGCCGCGTAAGTGGAGAGGCTGCCGAGTACCGCAAGAACTGAGAGGGATAAACAGGCAGGGCGGAAATTCATGCGGACAAGGCTATTTGACATGGAAGAATACCGGTTGTTCAAAGCAATTTTGCACAGGCCCCCATCCTGTGAACTCCCCGCTCTCGCATGAGCTTGGAGCCCGTGGGCCGCCCGCTCAGGAGCTCCCCCCACTCCTGACTCCCTGCCCCCGTGCGCGCCTCCTCGTTGACTTCGCGCTCTGGCCCCGTAACCTGCCCGCCCTTATGGCTGGCCTAGTTATCAAACCCCGTTCCCGCATTCTCCATGGTCACGACTGGATCTATGTCAGTGAAGTGCTCAAAAGCTTCGGGAACCCCCAGGACGGTGACGTGGTTTCCCTTAAGGACGGCTCGGACCGGACCTTGGGAAGCGCCATTTACAATTCCAAGTCCCAGATCATCGCCCGCCGCTTTTCGCGCCAGAAACAAGACCTCGACCAGGATTTCTTCCTGCGCCGGATCGAGCAAGCGCTCCAATACCGCATCCGGCGTGGGATCGACCCACGGATCTGCCGCTTGGTATGGAGTGAGAGCGATGGGATTCCAGGGCTCATCGTGGACCGGTACGGGGACCATTTGGTGCTCCAAACCCTCACCTTGGCCATGGATCTGCGAAAGGACCTCATTTCCGCCGCTCTACGCACGGTCCTCGATCCCATCTCCATCGTTGAGCGCAACGATTCCTCCATCCGCAAAGCCGAAGGTCTCGAGCTGCACACCGGCATGCTCCATGGAATACCCCCTTCGCCTTTCCCTCTCAGTATTGGCGGGCTCGAATTCGAAATCGACCTGGTGACGGGTCAAAAAACGGGTTTTTACCTCGACCAAGCCTCCACTTACGAAGCCGTGGCCAAGTTTGCCCCGGGTCGGACGGTTTTAGACTGTTTTGCCAACCAGGGAGCGTTTGCTTTGGCCTGCGCCAAAGCGGGAGCCAAGGAGGTCACCGCCATCGAGATCAGTTCCGAATGTGTGGATCTGATTCGAGCCAACGCGCAACGCAACCAAGTGACCGTGGAGGCGCGTGCGGCCAACGTGTTCGACACCCTTAAAGACATGGAACGCCTCGAGCGGCGCTTCGACATGATCATTCTAGATCCGCCCTCATTCACTAAATCCAAGGGCAAACTCCATGACGCCTTGCGCGGATATAAGGAAATCCACCTCAGGGCGCTCAAGTTGCTCAACCCAGACGGCCTGATAGCCACTTTCTGCTGCTCCCACCACGTCAGTTCGGACATCTTCAAGGGAGTTATCAATGAAGCTTGTGTGGACGCCCGCAAGACCTTGCGTCAGCTCGAGATCTACTCCCAACGGGGCGATCATCCGATCGTGCCTACCCTGCCGGAAACCGAATACCTCAAAGGCTTTCTCTTCGAACTCGCCCCGGGACGGTGACCGCGCCGCGTTTGCCTCGAGGGCAGCGCATCCGGCCGGGCCATGCAAACTTCCAACTGCAAGTGCGCAGAGGGGCAGCGGTCGCAGAGCTAAGTAGCCTCAGCGACGGGCACTCTATCTGCAGTGAGCTCGAAAGCTGGGATGGCGCGGTATCGGTCCGGGGCGCCTCCCCAGTCCATAAAGTCCATAAAGTCCATAAAG
>JAYVTN010000083.1:0-5866 GCA_043788785.1 Spartobacteria bacterium
GTACATGTCGTACCGCAAATAGAACATGCTTGGAAACCCGGTGCCGGTGGTGTGCGGTTCGGGCCAACTGCCGTCGGCAGCTTGGGTCAGAAGGAGGTATTCGATGCCGCGCGCGAGCGAGCGCCGCTGGGCCCCGGTCGTGTCCGCAGTTGGATAAGTCGCCAGGACACCCAAGAGCGCCCAAGCGGTTTGGGAAGCGGTGCTCGGGCCGCGGCCTTTGAGCGTGGGGTCATCGTAACTAGCACAGGATTCGCCCCAGCCGCCATCCTCGTTTTGGCAGCTCTCCAACCAGTCGCAGGCGCGTACGATCCAGTCCTGGCGCATGTCCTGGCCAATGGCACGCAAGCCGCGGAGGACCTGCCAGGTGCCGTAGATGTAGTTGACTCCCCAACGGCCGTACCACGAGCCATCGCGCTCCTGTGTCTCCCGCAGGTGATGGAGGGCGCGCAGCACGACGGAGCTTTTGGGGTCAAAGCCGATGTAGCCCAGGAGTTCGAGCACGCGTCCCGTCAGGTCGCTGCAGGTCGGATCCAGAATCGCGTTATGGTCGGCAAACGGAACGTCCTCAAGCCAGTGCTTGGTGAGTTCCTTGTCGAACGCGCCCCAGCCGCCGTCCCGGCACTGAAAACTCAGAAGCCATTTGAGGGCGCGCGGGTAGACTTCGGCCACGGCGGGAGAGGCACACGTGAACCGCAACGCCATAAGCACCATCATGGTGTCATCGGTGTCCGGGTAGAAACGGTTGTTGAATTCAAAAGCCCATCCGCTGGGCTCGGGATGAGGATTCTTGTGCTGCCAGTCGCCCGGGGTGCGAACTTCCCTGGTGAGCAGCCAATCGGAAGCGCGCTGGAGCGAGGGGTGGGCCGGATCCAGACCGCTCTCGGCCAAGGCGATCATGTTGATGGCCGTATCCCAAACCGGCGAGAGGCATGGCTGGATGCGGAAATCCTCGGGATCATCGACAAAGAGCCCCTCGAAATCGCGTCGGGCCTTGAGATAAAGGGGATGCTCAGGCGGGTAGCCAAGAGTCTTGAGCGCGATGAGTCCATTGAGCATCGCCGGGAATATGGCCCCCAGCCCGTCGCTGCCCTCGCCCATGCGCTCGATCATCCATGCCTCGGCCAGATCCAGCGCCCGCTTGCGCAAAGGCTTCCAAGGCGACCGGCTCAGGCGCTTGAGCAGCCGGTCGCAGTTCAAAAAGAAATTGGGCCATGACCAGAAGCGTTGCTGACGGGGAACCCCCAGGAATTGATGTTCAAGCCCGATGGGGTAGAGCTCGTGGAGATGCTTTTCCGCAGGCAAATGGCGCGTCGGCTTGTGATGGTTGAGGATCGCAAGCGGCATCAGCATGGCCCGGCTCCAGGACGACAACTCGTAGATGTTGAAGAAGCACCACTTGGGAAAGAACACAATTTCCACGGGCACCGTGGGCAGAAACTTCCACGGGAACTGGCCCAGCAAAGCGAGGTAGAGCTTTGCGTACGTGTTCATGCGGGGAATGCCGCCCAGTCGCAGAATGCATGAGCGCGCCTCTTGCATCCACGGGGACGCGGGCTCGTGACCGGCTAGTTTGAGGGCGAAATAGGCCTTTACCGAGGCGCTGATTTCGCTAGGGCCGCCCTCGTAGATGTTCCAGCCTCCATCAGGGCCTTGGCGCCGTTGGATATGGGCGACGCATTTGTCTTGGAGGACGGGGTCAACCTCGTCGGCCCAATGCATGTAGAGCACGTAATCCGAGCACAGCGTCGCATCGGCAAAGAGCTCCCCGCACCAATAGCCTTCCGCATGCTGCAGCCGCAACAAGTTGGACTGCGCGCGCCGGATCGCTTTTTGGAGCGGGTCGGAAACCCCCTCGATGCGAGCGGGAACGCTTTGCTCCATGCTCAGTGTTCTACGGGTTGTGCACTGGCCTCGGCGAGCGGGCTAGCCTCAATTGGGCTGCTTCCAGCGTGGGGCTGGCTCTCTGCTTTCGCGCTGCTCCCGGCCCGCGCGCTGACCCCGTTGAAGGCTTGGATTCCCGCTGCCGTGTGGGTTGCAGGCCGGGCCCCGAAATTGAACTTAACGGTTTTCCAAGTGTCCCCGGGCTTGCCATTGAGGCCCAAGCTGGCGGTCGGTTCGTAGCCGCAGTGCACCATGCAATTCTCGCAACGCGGGTCGCGGGCTTTGCCGTCAACCACGCCGTACTTGGACCAGTCCACCTTGGTCAGCAGGTCTTGGTAGGTCGCATAATGCCCATCGGTCATCAGATAGCAGGGCGCCTTCCAGCCCCGGACGTTCCGGGTCGGTATCGCCCAAGCACTGCACGTGAGCTCGCGTTTGCCGGCAAGGAATTCCAAATACACCGGCGTTCCAAAAATAGGGAAATCGCGCCCCCATTTCTCGGCATTGGCAAATTTTTCGGTCGTCGCTTTCCGGGTCAGGAAAAAGTTTTCCGGAGCGACCCCGAGCCGGGTGACCATGTCCTTCTTGGCGGCATCGTACTCGTAACCGGGGGAGATGGTATGGCCGTCCACGCCGAGGCTGGAGAGGAAGGCGAACATTTGCTCAATCTCGGCCGGATCGGTTTCCTTGTAGACGGTGGTGTTGGTGGCGACTTGGAATCCCAAGAGCTTGGCCATGCGCATGGCCAGCACGGCTTCCTTGAAGACGCCCTCGCGTTCCACAATGAGATCGTGCGTGTGCTCCAACCCATCAAGGTGCACGTTCCAATACATCCAACGCGAGGGGGCGATCACGGGCTTGGCCGAATCCTTGGGGCCCTTGCGGATCTCAACAGCCTCTTTCTCGGAAATCAGGTCTTGGGCCACAAGCGTGACCAGTTGCGCTTCAACCGTGGCGGGCTGCACAAGGATGCGCGCGGCCAGGTAATCGCGCATCTTCCGGCGCATGGCCGTGGCGTTGGTGCAGATGTAGACGATCCGCTTCTGCTTGAGGAGGCCTTCGACGAGGGCCTCGATTTGCGGGTAGATCAGGGGTTCGCCTCCGCAGATGGAGATCATGGGCGCATTGCATTCGGCGGCCGCCCCCAGGCAGTCCTCCAGCGGCATCATGTCCTTGATGGATGTGGAGTATTCGCGGATCCGACCGCACCCGGTACACGTGAGGTTACAGGTGTGCAGGGGCTCAAGTTGGAGCACGGTGGCGAATTTATCCACCCTCCGTACCTTGTGCCAAATGATGTAAGCGGCAATTTTTGCCGTGAGCGCCAGAGGAAATCGCATGGAGCCGGAGAGTTACACACGCCGACGCCACCGTTGCAATCGAGTAAAATGGCCCTGAGCCGGGAAGACGGGGGTGTGAAGCCCGATTTCTCCCTGTGCCGCAGCTTCCGGTAGGGGGGTCAAAAGAAAGAATTGGGCAGGACGGGGACCGAGCGTGTGAGACATCCCCCAACCCTTCGTTTCCCGGGCGTCGCAGGCCCTCTGGAAAGACTTTCCGCGAAATTGCCGGGGAAACATCAGGATCCAGCAGGGGTTGCCAGGGAGAGAACGGAGGGTATCCGCTCCACACCATCCCACCGGGAATGGCCCCAGCCGTTCCCCGGGGCGCCTCCGCAACGCCGCGCACCAGGCAAACTGCCATCTCACAAACTGGCGGCCACATTTTACGCTCTCGCCAAAGGGGCGCTCTCCCCACTAAAGTGCTAGGTTTTCCAATATGAGTACCGCCACCCAAACCAGCCAACTCGAGCAACTCAAACAATTTACCCGGGTTGTAGCCGATACAGGCGACTTTGAGTCCATGCGCGTTTTTGCTCCGCAGGATGCCACGACCAACCCGAGCCTGATCCTCCAGGCCGCCACCAAACCCGAGTACGTGCACATTCTCGAGAAGGTCATCTCCGAGCGCAAAGGCGCCGCTCTGACCGGGGCCGCCCAGATCGAGGATATCATCGATCACGTCCTGGTCGCCTTCGGCTTGGAAATCCTCGACATCGTCCCGGGCCGGGTCTCCACGGAAACCGATGCCCGTCTTTCCTTCGACACCCAAGGCTCCATCGACAAAGGCCGCCAGTTGATCGCCCTATACGAAAAGGCCGGCATTTCCCGGGAACGCATCCTCATCAAGATCGCCTCGACCTGGGAAGGCATCAAAGCGGCCGAGGTCCTCGAAAAAGAGGGGATCCGTTGCAATTTGACGCTGCTCTTCTCCATGGCACAGGCCGTTGCGTGCGCGGACGCTAAAGTCCAGTTGATCTCGCCGTTCGTAGGCCGCATCTACGACTGGTACAAGGCCACCAACAAGCGCGATTACGTCGGCGCTGAAGATCCCGGCGTCAACTCGGTGACCGCCATCTACAATTATTACAAGAAATTCGGCCACAAGACCGAGGTCATGGGCGCCAGCTTCCGCAACGTCGGCCAGATCGTGGAATTGGCGGGATGCGACTTGCTGACCATCAGCCCGGATCTCCTGGCGCAATTGGCTGCCAGTTCCGAGCCTATCACCCAGAAGCTCGATGCGGGAGCCGCTGCCGGGATCAGCCTGGCGCAAATCAAATTGGACGAGAAGGCCTTCCGCTTCCTCTTCAACGAAGACGCGATGGCGACGGAGAAGACGGCCGAAGGCATCCGTAAGTTTGCGGCGGACATCGTCAAGCTCGAGAAGTTCATAGCTTCCAAGCTCTAGGCCCGAGCCGGGGCGAAGCCGGGGGAGCTGTAACGGCGCGCGACTTCAGGGACGGCGATTCCCTGCGCATCCCGGCCACGGCCCGGGTGAGCCCACAGCCTGGAAGCCCGGGGTTAGCCGTCGTTGGCCGGGGCCTTGTGGATCCGGGGCACCATCTTCCGCAGAAACGTTTGGAGGAGTTCATCGGTCGCCCGTTCGTCGCGGCCGAACTTCACGTCGTCGGTGATGCTCGCCGAGACCATGATGTAGGCCCAGCGCTGGTTGTAGCCTTTCAGTAACCGGTCCCGCATATCGATCAACGTGCGTTGCAAGTGCGAACTGGTCGAATCGGTGTGTCCGGTAAACCAGTAATACGCCAAGTTGTAGCGGCGCACAGGTCCTTGGCCGGGAACGTTGAAATTGCGCAGGTTGTAGAGCCGGGTGACGGCCAGCGCACCCGGATCCATGCGAACCCACCGGGTACTACTGTTGGCAATGGTCCAGCCTTGAGCCGGCAAACAGCGTTCGGGCCGGTGAATGCTTTGATTCATGTCCTGCCCCGAAAGCACAATGGACACATGGATCTGGTCCCCACGCCCATTGGAGTAATTCATGCGGGCGAACTCGGTATCGGCGCCCAGCGCCACCCGCTCCTTCTCACCGATGGGCGAAGGGGTGCCCCACCACTCCTGGATGGAATCGGGCAGATCTAGGGACACGCCCACCGGTTGGTAGGCCAAGTGTTTGGGCAAGAACAAAACGCTGCTGAACCCGCACACCATCACCGCTAAGAGAACCGCCAGCCGCCTAGTAATCATAGCTCGACGGTTTGACCGGGTCGGCCCCGGATTTCGCGTCTCCCAAACTTGGCTGCTCGGTGGCCATTAGCAGCTTTTTGAAGCGGCTTAAATCCGATCGGAGCAGGTTGCTGAAGCTTAACATGGCGGAAACCGCGATCGGGAAAAACACCAGACCCGAGTAGTCATGGTAAAGGCCTCCCGCCAGGGAGGGACTGATGAATTTGGCCACGAGAATGACCGTGAAGATGCGTCCGATGTTGCCCACGACCGCGAAAACGACCGACCCGCAGAACACGGCCGCTTTTTTCCAAAAGACGCGTTGGGCGAAATGGACGTAAAGGGCGGTGACCGTGGTCATGGCCATGAGGGAACGAATCCCGCTACAGCCCTCGGCAATCTCGAAGTTGAAGCTCCCGTCGAGGGACCGGATCGTAGTGCCGCTGGCTTCAATGCTCACC
>JAYVTN010000084.1:0-5349 GCA_043788785.1 Spartobacteria bacterium
GTCAGTGCCCGGAGGGACTACCAATTCTTAACCCACTTGTTAACCACGGAATCCAGCGTGCTGCCCGAAGTCGTGCCAGATCCTGAGGTCGCCCCCCCCGATGACCATAAGTCAAACCCGGGATTGAATCCCTTGGACGTAGTGGGCCGTTTGGCGGCGGCATCTTTGCGCAATTCGTTCTGGAAATCTTCTTCCTGCTTGGCGTTGGCCGTCGAGTACCCGTAGCAGTTCCCCCAAGGATCCTGGATGTACTTCACAGATCCGGGCTTGCGCTCAATTTTCCCATTGATTTTAGTGGCGCTGAGAACGTCCGGTTTAAACTCGTAATAAGACTTTGCATCTGTATCGACCAAAGAGTTGGCATCTGCATCTCCACTGAGGGCCTTGTACAGATACAGGCTCGCCTTGAGGTAAATGCTCTCGCTGGGGACCAAATTCTTTCGGGGATCGAGCAAGTCCGTGCTCAAATCCGGGGCGCCGTCGCGCGGATAGGTCCCGTTATCGGCCTTATAGTTTTCGCTGGCAGCCGAGAGCGCGGCGATTTCGGCCTCGGCCCGGGACTTGGCGGCCTTGTATTGGACCGAGCGGTTGATCGAGAGGATCAAGCCGGCGAGCACCGCGATGATGAGCATCACGGTGAGCATCTCAATCAGTGTAAAACCACTGCGGGATTGGATTTTCATGGGGGAAATGGGTGAAACTGAAGAGCTCTGCCGGAGTGCTTGAAAATAGGCCGGCATCCCTCGGACTCCAGCGCCATGCTCCTCCAAGGCCGGAACAAATGCAATAACGGCTTACGACTGTAGTCCATGGACTCGAAGTCCATGCCACATGGGCCTGCCACATGGGCCTGCCACATGGGACTATCCGTTCGCGCCGTTCTGCATGCCTTGAATGATACTGATGAGCGGCATGAACAACGCGATGACGATGGTTCCGACGATGAGAGCCAGCAGCACGATCATGATGGGCTCGAGCAACGAAGTGAGCCCCTCGACCTCGTTATCGACCTCGTCGTCGTAAACTTCGGCAATCTTGAGCAACATCTCGGGCAGCTGGCCGGTCTCTTCACCCACATCGACCATTGAAATCACCATCGGCGGGAACACGCCACTGGCTTCCAAGGGTTGCACGATAGATTCACCTTCCTTTACCGCATCGTGTACCTTCGTGATGGCTTCCGCCACGACCGCGTTCCCGGCTGTCTCCTTGGTAATGTTTAGGGCCTGGAGAATGGGAACGCCGCTGGTGACCAGTGTGCCCAATGTCCGGCTGAAGCGAGAAATGGCGCTCTTGCGCGAAAGATCCCCGAACAACGGTATCTTCAGGGCTAAGCGATCCAACATCTGGCGGCCCTTCGGATTGGCAGCCGTCAACCGGTACGAGATAACGATCAAAATCACGCCAGCGATCAGGAAATACCAGTTGGTTTTGATTAAGTTGCTCGCGCCAATAACCAGTTCGGTGATCGGCGGCAACGCCTTGTTCCCGAGCATGTCCTTGAAGATGGCCTCGAACTTCGGAACGATAAAGGTCAGGAGGAAGAGCATGATCAACATGGCGATCATGAGCACGATGACCGGGTAGGCCATCGCCGCGATTACCTTGTTTTTGACCTTCTGCGCTTTTTCCTGGAACTCGGCCAAGCGCTGGAGCACCAATTCCAGAACACCGCCGAGTTCACCGGCTTTAACCATGTTGATATAGAGCTTGTTGAAGATGCGCGGATGCTGCGCCATGGACTCCGAGAACGTGCTGCCGCCCTGAACCGCATCGGCCAAGGCGTTGATGGTATTGCGCAGCACCAAATCTCTCTCCTGTTTGGCCAACACGGTCAGGCCCCTGAGCAAGGGCAGCCCTGCATCGATGAGCGTGGCTAGCTGCCGGGTGAAAATCATTAGCACCTTTCCGCTGACTGTTTTGCGCTGGAAAAAAGAAATCCCGCCGGACTTGGCCTTGGGAGCTGCGGCAGCCTTGATGGCTTGTTGGGATTTCTTGGATTGCTTGGGGGCACCGCCTTTACCCTCCTCAGAGACGTTGGTGGGGAAGAAACCGGCTTGGCGCAATTGGCCAACAGCATCGTTGGAAGAGGCCGCGTCAATTACACCTCGGGATTCTTGTCCACGGGCATCGAGCGCAATATAATCAAATCTGGCCATAAGATGGGGGGGCCGCCTATGGGCGACTGTTAAGAGTGTTAGGGAGGGGAGCTTGGGTTGTCGATGCGGTTCTGAGAGTTGGGTAATAAATCACCGGGGCTCAAGCCTGGTTGCGGCGCACAGAAGGCTGTGGAAAAATTGTGGAGTTGAAAAGTTCGGCGATTGCCTATGTGTATTTGAGGACTTCTTCAATGGTAGTTTCACCATCGAAGATGCTTCGCATGCCATCCTCGCGGAGCGTCGTCATGCCCAATTCGATGGCCTTCTGCTTGAGAACTACTCCAGGGGCCCGCGAGTTGATCAATTCGCGGATGGGATCGGTGATGTCCAGCAACTCGTAGATCCCTTTGCGACCCTTGTATCCGGTGAAATTGCAGGTCTCGCACCCCTTCCCGTAATAGAAGTTTTTGTCCCCGATTTCGTGGGGGGAAAGACCGAGTTGGGCCAAAACGGCTTCGGAAGGCTCGTATGCGGATTTGCAATTGGTGCATATCTTGCGGATGAGGCGCTGGCCGAGCACGCCTTCCAAGGCAGCGGAGATCAAGAAAGGTTCCACGCCCATGTCCACCAGACGGGTAACGGCGCCGGGGGCATCGTTGGTATGGAGGGTGGTGAACACCAAGTGGCCAGTCAAAGAGGCTTGAACCGCGATCTGGGCCGTTTCGATGTCGCGGGTTTCCCCGACCATGATCCGGTCGGGATCTTGGCGCAGGAACGCCCGCAGCACCCGTGCGAAATTGAGTCCGATGTTGTCGTTGATGGGGACCTGGATGATCCCCTCAATATCGTATTCGACGGGGTCCTCGGCAGTGAGCACCTTGGAATCGATCGTGTTGATCTCATTGAGGGCGGCGTAAAGGGTGGTCGTCTTCCCCGAACCGGTCGGCCCGGTGACGATGAAAATCCCGTTTGGTTTCTCAATGGTCTTGAGTATGTATTCGTGGATGCGCGGGGGCATCCCCAATGCCGTAAGGTTGAGATTTACCGTCGAGCGATCCAGCACGCGCATGACGACACTTTCCCCGAATTGGGTGGGCAAAGTGGACACGCGCAGATCGACCTGGCGGCCGCCGATGTGCTTCTGGATCCGGCCGTCCTGCGGCAACCGCCTCTCCGCGATATTAAGGTTGGCCATCACCTTGACCCGCGAAATGATTGGCAACGCCAGATGCCGGGGCGGGGGCGACATCTCGTACAGTGCGCCATCAACCCGGTAGCGAATCTTGAATTCGTTTTCAAAAGGCTCGAAGTGCACATCCGAAGCGCGGTCCTGGATCGCCTGGTAAAGGATGAGATCGACGTAGCGGATAATAGGAGTCGCATTGGCTTCGGCCTCCAAGTTCTTGAGATCGATGGGACCGTCTTGGCCGAATTCCATTCCTCCCCCCAGTTGGGCGAGGATCTCGTCCATGCTGGCCACATCGCCCCCATAGTGCTTCTTGATGAGATCATCGATCTGATAAGGTGCCGCAACCACCACCTCGATGTCCTTGCCCAAGGCGAAGCGCAGGTCTTCGACGGTCTGCAGGTTCAACGGATCAACCATCGCCACCTGAACGCTCTGGCCGCTATACCCCAGGGGAAAGGCTTGGTGCAAAACAGCCAATCCCGCAGGCATAAGCCGCAGCACCTCCGAAGGTGCGTCAAAGCCCGCCAGATTGACGAAGTCCGCTCCCAAGGATTCGGCAATGGTCTGGTAGAACTGCTCTTCACTGAGGATGCCGTAATCGGACAGGACCTCGGGCAAGGTTTTGCCCGATTGGGCAACCTCTTGATTGATGTCGGAAGCTTGTTCCCGATCAAGGATCCCGTGTTCGGCAAACATTTCTAGGACGTGTTTCGCGTTCATGGTGTGGGGGAATGAGCTGTCATTTGGGGGAGACCGGCTTGGAGCCGGCCAACATTTGGGCGGCAGCGTCTGGATCTTGGGCCTTGGAGAGGACTTGCTGCTCGCTGATGAGCCCGCGCGTGTAGAGGTCCACCAGGGAACTCTCCAAGGTCACCATCCCATATTTGGATCCGGTCAGGATATCATTGGGAATACGAAAAGTTTTATTGTCCCGGATCAATGCCGCAATCGATGGGGTATTGATCATGATCTCGAATGCGGCGACCCGGCCCTTGCCGTCCTTGCGCGGGATCAGCAGTTGGGAAATGACGGCTTTGAGATTGGTGGACAGCTGGGTGCGGACCATCTCCTGCTGGCCTGCGGGGAAGGCATCCACGATTCGATCGACCGTGCGTGCGGCACCGGTGGTATGGAGGGTCGAGAACACCAGATGGCCGGTCTCGGCAGCCGTGATGGCGGTTTCCATCGTCTCCAAATCGCGCATCTCGCCGACCAGGATCACATCGGGATCTTGCCGCAACGCCCTGCGAAGGCCTTCGGCAAAGCTGGGCACGTCGACGCCCACCTCACGCTGGTTAACGATCCCCATCTGGTGCTCGTGGAAATATTCGATGGGATCCTCCACGGTCATGATGTGGCGCTGGGTGGTTGAGTTGACGATCGACAGCATCGAGGCCAGCGTCGTCGTTTTGCCCGAACCCGTCGGCCCCGTCACCAGGACCAAGCCCCTTGGCAAATGCGCCAACCCACTCACCACCAAGGGAAACCCGATCGATTCCAAGCTCGGCAACACACTGGGCACCAGCCGCAATGCTGCGGCGATCTGGCCTTTTTGCCGGTAAACGCTGGCACGGAAACGGTTCTTCCCGCGGAAGCTGAAGCCAAAGTCCACACTGCCCACCTCATTGACCCGTTGCATGTTGGCATCGCTGGTGACGGCGCGGGCCAAGGCTTCGGTATCCACGGCCGTCAGTGGCTGGAGCTGGAGTTTGACCAGTTGCCCGTGCAAGCGCACTGTCGGCGGGGCTCCCACCGAAAGATGCAGATCGGAGGCGCCCTCGTCGACCACGAGCCGCAGCAGATCTTCCATCGGTGTCATACGTTAAGCACTGCCGGGTTATTCGCTGTCGGCAGCCGACACGCTGATGACCTCTTCGGCCGAAGTCAGTCCCGCGAGCACTTTGCGGATGCCGTCCTCACGCAGGCTGCGCATGCCCATCTCCCGAGCCCGTTTTCGCAGGGCGACCGTGGACTCCTTGTTGTTGATCATGTGGCGCACCTCGTCATCGATGAGGAAGATTTCAAAGATGCCCATCCGGCCTTTGTACCCGACTCCTTTGC
>JAYVTN010000085.1:0-3560 GCA_043788785.1 Spartobacteria bacterium
CGCCTCGCGACGACGCAGTTACCGATCCATCACTGCCGCATACAGCCAACTCGGCAGACGGGACTTTCACCCGCTTGATCACCGGCTTCCCCGGCGCACAACTGACCCCTCTAGCCAGCGGATTGGACGCCTGGTAGTCGAATTTGATCTGGGCGCGTGCCGAATTGAAGGGCGGCTTCAGCTCGATGGTCATCGGAACCAGATTTGGAGAAGCATTTAACGGGGCGTCCGCAATACCCAACCCAGCCGCGTTCGTACTACTGACCCCCACTCAACTACTTCCTTGTCATCAATCCCACCATCCCGATTGATAGCGGGCGGTTGGCTTATCGAAAGACAAATGGCCACCAGAAGGAAAGTCCCCAAAAGAGAAGCAGTGTCGCAACGACGAGGCCCAGCGTCGCCAGACAGCCACCAGGCACATTCCATTTGCTACGAGACCGCACGAACGCCCGGATAAATCCGAGTGCCGCAGCCACGCCGAGTCCCCCGAGAATAACGGCAACTGCAGCAACTATCGCGAGACCTGCGACAACGACATCAGCCAACAACATGAGGCTTCATCAATAGTCGTTGATGCGTTCGTTGCCCGGCAGTGTCCCGAACAGGTTTCGGGCGGGATCGTATTCCATGACCCGAGAGTTCAACTCGGGGTTGAAGTAATAAACGACGTTCATCCGCTCGGGATAGATTTTCCCATAGTGCGCGCTGACCACTATGCCCTTCTCATCAAGCACGGTTCGCACGCGAAAAAGGAAGCAAGCTGGCCGCTCACCAACCCGGCTGTCTGAGGGAACCACCCGGCACTCCGAGTCAATCACCAACTCCGGCACATAACCATCCGCAGGAGCCACCTTCGGCGACTTCAACTCACTGCGAGCGCCAGCCTCCGCAGGCACGACCCGGATGCCGTCACCCGCATTTGAAAATGTCCAGCGCATCCGGTAGCTGCGATACCCGGCGCCCCCAACACCAGTAAAAATCAAATCCGGCGTCTTTCCTCTCCCGTGCGGTGCGGTCCAATCACCAGTTTCGAAATCGAAGCCAATGCCGTTCCCCCCGTCGGGCAACTCGATAATCCGAACGCGCTTTGCATACATAGGAAGCAGCGGGCCTTTTGCTTTCAGCACAACCTCAACGGTTGGATTCCATGGTTCCCACCGCAGCATTGACCAGGTGCTAGGATCGCCTTTTATCGCACCGGGATTAAAGCGGTATTCGCTGCAAGCGCCGTAGAACGCTGGGTTCGCGGCAGAGTAATAGAGGGTGCCAAACGCAGGCATTTTCGCCGAAAAAACTCCCCGCTCATCCACAGAACCGGTTTTCTGCAGCTCCGTTACTGTGTCCTGCGACCAAATTGAAGCTTGAGCGTCCTTTATCGGGGTAGCGGTTTCATCCAAGACCCTGATCGTTAGAGACGCTTGGGGAACGTCCATTTGCGCGAAACTACAGGTCGAGCAGAACAGCACGCTGGCAGAGGTTAGTAGAGGTTTTTTCATTTGAGAACACCGAGTTCGACCCATTTGTCGTAGAGAGGAAAGACATGGATGTAGCCGACCTCGCGTAAATCGCTATGCCACCAACGTGGTGGCCTCCCACCGGCGGTTCTTTCCGATGGCCATCCAGACCTCAGTGCGCTTTGCATGTCGAAATTATTGGCGCCGTAAGTCGGCACTGGATTTCCGCCGACTGCCACCGTTCGGGCCGGGATCATTTCAGATAGCAGGAGATTCCGGTTTTGTAGCGCAAATTCACTTCCAGTTGCGCTATAGAGCTCTGCCAAAGTGTCGTCATCGAAAAATGGCTTTTGCCGCAAATCCGCGTTGGATAGCTGCCAAGTCTCCTCTGGCCCGGGGAAATGCGGATTGGTTCCCGCGACAGGATCATCCCAAATCGTCCAATCCAAGTTGAACTTCCAACCGGCGTAGTTGCCACCCATCGATGCTAACAAGAACTTCCCTTTCAAGCGTTCCTGCAAGCAGAACGATTGCGCGCCATCGGCATCTCCACCAATCCACGCGCCTTTTGCCGCGTTCCACTGTACCACAAAATCTTCGTCGGTTTGCTCCGGAGGAGTTTCCATCGTGTGGTCACCGAGACCGCCCGACACATCGGAGTAAAAGTTGACTCTACGGCCATTGTAATTCGCAACACGCCCCCGCCAGGTAAGTGCCGAACGGTTGTCGTTTTGTCCAAACAAGGTGTGCCATTCGGATGCCCAAAGGCGCTCCTCGTAATCTTTCCAAGCCTTGTTCCGCAGTGCCACGTTCTGCGCGGCGTCCACCTCAAGCTGTTCCATCGAAATGGCCGCGTTCACGAGGTAGTAATTGCTTACTTGCATTCCCCAGTCGTGTTGAGCGCTCGTTGTCACAAGATTTCCCAAGCTGTGCGCCGCAATAATAGTCTCGCCCTGGAGGTTGGCGACAAATTGCTGAAGGGCATGCGCACTGGCAAACGCGTCGTTAACTGACTTGTGGAAGTTGGGTGTTCGCAGCCCAAATCCGGTGATTGAGCGCTGTTCGCGATCTCCTGACCAACTTACCCCGAAAAACTTCGCACGACTTCCCGACCAAAACATGCGCTTGAAGGCCTCGGATTGCCAACCGCGGGCCTGTTCGCCATTCACGTTATAGCCATGGACAAACACAAAATTCTTACCAATGCACTCCTTATCCGGATAGTTCTCGGGCTGAGTGCTTCCGAGATAACGATCAGGCTTTCCGGGGGTCTGACCGCTCCAAGACTGAACAACGCTCCGCACGTTTTTGTGGCCAAACATCTTCTCTACGTCCTTGATGCTCAGCGGTAATTCCACTTCGCACATCTTCTCGCCGCCTTGCTTTTTTGTAACCACTAACTTCAACGGCGTCGTGATCTCGCCCCACGCTTCAAAAAGCACGATGCCTTTGCCCTCATTTTTAATCTTCGCAAGAAATCCGGGGGTGAGGGTCTGCGTGCCTGTGATTCGCTTTAAAAGCTGGCTGGAGATAGGACCGCCAGCGTCGAGGGTCTGTGTGTCGGAATCCAGCTTTGTTAGGTAATCGCCCGACGTGCCGGGGGTCAGATCCGTTTCCAGATAATTCAAAAAAGAGGATTCACATTGCAACTTGTAATTGAAGTTTTCCGGTGGCAGCACCGTGATCATTTGCTTGATGCCAAGATAGACGGGAAAGAAATCCACTAAGTCGCGCGTACCGTTAATCTGCATGTCGAGGCCGTTCCCTGCGCCACCTGTTGGGATGTCTGTCCCACTTGTATTTCCCGCGTCGTCATCGTCATTGATCCAGAAGTAAAATGGCACGGGCTTGCCGCCGTCGTCCTTTCGCCCGGCCAAGGTTCTATCCTTATCATCTATCTTCCGGTCGTGGTTGTAATCCGCAATCAGCTCCACCGGGAGGAGGAACACGTTTAGTCGATCGGTCGTTTCCGCAATATAGGGTCTAGGCGTGGTTGAACCTTTCGTCGCCTTGGTGAATTCTTCTTTGGCCGTGATCACAATAGGCGTCTTTCCTCCCTCCGAGGATGGGGTATCGACGTACTCAATATACACGGTCTGAGGG
>JAYVTN010000086.1:0-5928 GCA_043788785.1 Spartobacteria bacterium
CCCCGTTTCCTGGATCCGGAAGATCGTTCCGGCCGGCCAGCGCGACCAATCGGCGGCAGCACTATGGATGGAGTCGCACCGTAATTGCCCGCCCAAAGCTGTGCTGCGGCCGTGCTTGAGGTGATCCGCTTCGGAGTGGGTGTACGCCGTCGTCCGCACCGATTGCACGGCCGTACGGGCAATGGGGCGTTCGTATTTAGGCAGTGGCCGACTCGCGCATCCGACCAACGCCAAGCTGGATGCGAGCAGGACAACTCGCAGGAGGGTTCGCATTGGCGGAGGCTATCTGCCCCCAGTATTTTGACGAGAAGCATTTCCAGCATCCGGGCGCTTGTGAATTTACCCTTTTCCACGGCCCGCCGAGCAGGTAGGAGGATTCTCCCCAAACCCAACACACCGAACACATTTATGGCCAACTCCTGCTACCATCCCTCCATCGAAGGCGCTCAACACGGAGCCAAATCCCTGCCCCAATTCTTGGATTATGCCAAAAGCGCGGGCGCCACGGGAGTCCAGCCCAGCAACTACATGCTACAGGAAGGCGACGGCTTTA
The DNA here is from genome assembly GCA_043788785.1 of Spartobacteria bacterium. Classification (GTDB taxonomy): domain Bacteria; phylum Verrucomicrobiota; class Verrucomicrobiia; order Chthoniobacterales; family Chthoniobacteraceae; genus CAIURC01. The sequence goes on from JAYVTN010000086.1 coordinate 554, forward strand.
AATCGCCAAGCGAGATTCGGGATACGTTTGAAAAGGCGGGAATGACCCTCGATGGCATCAGCGCGCACTGCCCGGTCTGGGTACATACGACGGCCTGGACGGGTTCGCCAACGGTACGCCCCTTTCTTCCCGGTTCGGTGGCCGACAAGTCCCCTGCCGAGATTGAGGCGTGGGCAGAGAAATATATTTTGGAGCTTCTCGATCTTTCAGCCGCGCTCAACGTGAAGATTGTTCCCATGTTCTGGGGCAATGCCTTCGGTTGGGAAATGGCTTCCGGTTATCCATGGGGCTTCTGGGCGGGGCCCGGATACGACCTCTTGGCCGAGGGCAAGGAGCGGTTCATCAAGAAAACCCAAAAGATCCGCGACCACGCCCGCAAACTCGGGATCAAGCTCTGCCATGAGATCCATCCGGGAACGGCCGCATCCACGGCAGACGATTTCAACATGTTGGTGGACATTTGCGATGGGGACGAAACCCTGGCAGTCAACGCCGATCCCTCCCACTGCTGGGAAGGCGAGAGCTGGGAGAGCCGCTTCCTGAAGGTGGGCTCCCGTATTTATGCGGCTCACGTCAAAAACTTCACGATCCGTTCCGGGTTCCCGCTGCGCTCCATGGAGGGCAACTGGCCCAAGCGTGCGATGCAATTCACCGACCTGCCTAGCGGTGACCTCAATATGAGCCGGTATGTGGAGCTCTTGCTGATGGTCGGCTACCCGAGTCGGTACTGCCAATTGCAAGGGACCAAAACGGCGCCGCTGGTGGTCGAGGCTGAGAGTGCCCATCGCGACCTGGATACCACCAGCGCCAACGGCATCGGCTTTGTGCGCGACAATCTGCTCATCGTCCCTGCCGGCGGCAGCTTCGAAGACGGCATGGGAGCCTAGGGCAAGTATGAAGTATGAATTATGAAAGTTGAAGGGGCGCCCAGCGTAAGGATGAAGCAAGAAGGTTGATGGGGCGCCTCACCGAAGGTTGAAGGTTGAAGGGGTGCCCAGCTGGTCCAATCCCAGCCACCAATCCTGATAATCCCGGTAATCTTGGCGTGATCCCCAGGCCGGCTTTCCCCGGTTTTCCTGTCGCGGCGCCGCTTTTGCTGTTTACAACCCCTTCCCCCTAGGCTTTCTTCTCCAGCCCCAAGCGCGAAATTCAGTTACGCCGTTGGTCCTTGGGTGGGGATGTCTACATTTCCCACCGTCTGCGCCAAGGGAAACCCGGCGAAAAGAGAAAGTACAAGACAACATGCCTATCCGTTTAGGGCGCTTTGAAATGCCCAAAACCCTCGTCAAAGACGAGTCAACCGCCACTGGCACCTATGCCAAATTTGTGGCCGAACCCTTCGAAGCCGGCTACGGACACACCGTTGGCAACAGCTTGCGCCGCGTATTGCTGAGCTCCTTGGAGGGAGCCGCCATCACAGCCGTCAAGATCCAAGGGGCCGAACACGAGTTCCAGACGCTTGTCAATGTGGTCGAAGACGTCACCGACATCGTTCTGAACCTCAAGAAGGTGAAGTTCCGGGCCCATGACCACGAGATCCGCAACTTGGTTCTTTCGGTGAACAAAGAAGGCGTGGTCACCGCAGGCGACATCCAGGATTCTGCCCAGTGCGAGGTCCTCAACAAGGACCAGATCATCTGTACCTTGGACAAGAAGCAGAAGTTTGAAGCCGAACTCGAAGTCAAGGTGGGCCGGGGTTTTGCCACCGGAGACGAGAACAAGCATGCTGACCAGCAGATCGGGATTATCGCCATCGACTCAATCTTCTCGCCTGTCACCCGCGTCAAATATGCGGTGGGCAACACCCGCGTGGGCCAGCGCACCGATTACGACAAGCTCGAGCTCGAGATCTGGACGGACGGCCGACTGACCCCCGAAGACGCGCTGGTCCAATCCTCCTCGATCCTCAAGAGGCATTTCGAGCCCTTTTACGGGTACGACGAGAATGCGGTGGCTTTCGACGAGACCCCGCAAGTCCAGAACCAGGAAAACCAGAAGCTCAAGAAGCTTTTGGCCATGTCGGTCAACGAAATCGAACTCTCGGTTCGTGCGGCCAACTGCCTCAACAACGCCAATATCACCACCGTTGGTCAACTCGCCCAGAAATCCGAAAGCGAGATGCTCAAGTACCGCAACTTCGGCAAGAAGTCGCTCAACGAAATCAAAGAAAAGCTCACACAATTGGGCCTTTCCTTGGGAATGAAGTTCGAGGCCGGCTTGGTCGACACGGTTGTTCTCGAAGGCGTCCTCTAAACAGCGAACCCTCTACTTAGACACTCCAAATGCGACATCAGATCAAGACGGTCAAACTCGGGCGCAGCCAAGCTCATCGCGACGCGCTGCTGGCCAACCAAGTCGTCAGCCTCATCGAGCACAGCCGGATCAAAACCACTCTGGCCAAGGCCAAAGCGGTGCGTCCGCTGGCTGAAAAGCTTGTCACCTTGGGCAAGAAGAAAACCCTTCATGCCCGGCGTATGGCTCTAGCCGACCTCTGCCACAACGAAGGTGCAGTCACTCGCCTCTTCGACGAGGTGGCCCCACGGGCCGCCGACCGCAAAGGAGGCTATACCCGCATCATCAAGCTGGGCCTGCGCAAGAGCGACGCAGCCCCGATGGCTCTCATCGAATGGGTGGACGGACCGGTGACCGAAGCAGTCGTCGCCGCTCCAACCCCCGCTAAAAAGGCCACCAAAAAGGCACCTGCGAAGGCCGCCGCGGCTCAAGCTGCCCCAGAAGCAGCCAAGCCGACTGCCGAAGCAGCTCCAGAAGCAGCCAAGCCAGCCGCCCAGCCCCGCGCCAAGAAGGCCAAGGATGAAGGTGCTGAATAGTCAGCACCCTTAAGCCAGTCTCCAAAGGCGGGACTCTCCGGAGTCCCGCCTTTTTTTTTGCGTAGACGGCGTCCGTCCGACCCGTCCGACCCGTCCGACCCGTCCGACCCGTCCGGCACCCGCTACAACCGTTTGGCTAAGCTCTCCGCCAACCGGCCCATCGCCGCAGAATGATCCAGGGGGTCCAGATGCACATCCAAAAGACAGTAGCTCTCCACGTGCAGTGCTGCTTCCTTCAGGGCCGCATCCAGTTCCGCTTCCGTGCGCACACGGAAGGCCCTGCCCGCTCCCAATACCTCCGGCAATCGCGAGAAATTCCACGGGTGCACGTCGTTATAGGGCCCATCGTGGATCTGGCGCTCGGTTCCGTACCCGAAATTGTTCAGCACCACCACCACAGGATTGAGTTTGTAGCGGACGACGGTCGAGAGCTCCATCCCGGTCATTTGGAAAGCTCCATCCCCCACTAAAACCAGCGGGCGCAGATCCGGGCGCGCCATCTGCGCCCCGATGGCAGCAGGCACCGCAAACCCCATCGATGCATAATACGCGGGTCCCAGAAACTCCGTGCGATGGCGGATGAACAATTCGCTACCCCCAAACAGGGCGTCCCCGACGTCAGCCACCACCACGGTGGATTCATCGATAAAGTTGTTAAGCCGTTCAAAGAGGCGACTCACCCGTAATGGGGTGTCATCCGGTGCAGGATGAAACGCCATGGGATAGGAGGGCTTCGGCAAAAGCCCGGGCTCGTGTACCCGCAACGGCGCCTCAATCAATGCGCGCATGAAATCCTTCAGGCGCACATTTTCGAAGTTATGGTAGCGGATCGAGAGTTTTTCACTGGTGGCATAGATCGAGCGGGCCACATCCAGGCAAGCCGTGTAGACGCCCAGATTGATGTCCGTCATGAAAACGCCCAGCATCAGGACACAATCGCTGGTCTCCACGTACTCACGCACCGCTTCCCTGCCCATCGCCCCTTCGTACACCCCGACATACAGGGGATGTTGTTCACTGAGAACGGATTTACCCAGGATCGTCGTGGCCACAGGAATCCGGGCCCGCTCGATCAGGCGGGTCAACTCGTCCTGAAGACCAAAACGGTGCAATTCGACATCCGCCAATACCACAGGCTGCTTAGCCGCATTGAGCATGGCAACGGCTTCGCTCACCGCCTCGTGGAGCACCAAAGGATCACTGGACTCGTGGATTTCCAATGGCCGATGCTCCAGGTATCCGGGAACCGCCACCATGTCCCGTGGCAACTCGATATAGACGGGGCGCTTAAATCGTACAGCCGCATGTAACACCCTGTCGATTTCCGAGAACGCCGTGCGGGCCTCGTCCAGGACAGCCGACGCCACCGTCACCTCGTCGAAAACCCGTTTTTGGGTATCGAAATCGCGTACTTTGTGATGCAAAAGCGGGTTCATCTCCCGCTCCCGCATTCCGGGAGCCCCACTGATGACGACCACCGGGGATTTTTCTGCGAAAGCGCCAGCCACCGGGTTCATGACCTTGAGGCCACCCACACAATAGGTGACGCAGCAGACGCCCAATCCATTGCAGCGTGCGTAACCATCGGCCGCGAATCCGGCGCCCTGTTCGTCGCAGGTGATAACTAATTGTAACGGGCTGGCTTGGAGCAAGTCATAAAAGCCCAGCACATAATCGCCGGGAATCCCGAACACATGACCCACGCCATAGTCCAACAAGCGTTGGATGAGGTACTGGCCGATCGTGAGTGGCTCTGCCATGAATGTAGCTTACCACAAGAGTCCAAAGTGGAAAGGGCTGCGAAACACCTGCGAATAGGACTCACAAGGAGGCGCGCAGTAGGGCTAGGTGGGAGCATGCATCAGAACCCGTTACAATCAAAGAGCGCTGCCTACGCGTGAGCATCACGCTTATGTGGTGAACCGCTCGTCCATGGGCTGGAAGCCCATGCCACAGGTCGGCAGAACACGTCCATCGGCGAACCGTCCCACGATAACAGGGCAGACCGATTGGCACGTGAACGATTGCCTTTTTGGAAACAGCGAACCCTTCGGGTTCGCTTTGCGTCCTTTGCGTCCTTTGCGTCCTTTGCGTCCTTTGCGTCCTTTGCGTCCTTTGCGTCCTTTACGTCCTTTACGTCCTTTACGTCCTTTACGTCCTTTACGTCCTTTAGGTCCTTTAGGTCCTTCGCATTCTCCTCTAAGGTCTCCCCAGCCCATGAATTCCGGATTCCTCGACAAACTCATCGAACGCATCGGCCGGGTCCGCCCCGAGGACGTGCAAAACTATTTGCACCGGCTCTCCGACGAGAAAGGCTTTTTCGAGACCATCTTCAACGCCATCCATGAGGGGATCATCGTCACCGATCCCAATGGCCTCATGAGCTACCTCAACCGGGTTGCTTGCGAACTTTTCGGCCTTAAACGCGAGCAATGCATGGGGCGTCCTCTCAGCGACGTGCTCCGCGGCCTCCAATGGGAACGGCTCATCGGCTCGGAAAAAGTCGTGAGCCGTGAGATGGAAGTTTTCTACCCCCAACACCGGTTC
>JAYVTN010000087.1:0-2115 GCA_043788785.1 Spartobacteria bacterium
GATCGCCCCCTCCCGGAAGATCTCCTTGAGTTCACGGCCTGTCACATCAGAAACCCCGAGCCTGAATGTTGCCAATCGCTTCACGTGATTGAAGAACTGCGAGTCCAAGAGGCTCTGGCCGGGTTCCATGTTGACGAAGCGCGGTTTGTCGAACCCGCGATTGTGCAACCAGGTTTGGACGGCTTGCGGATTAGCCCTTTGTCCCAACACGACCCGGGCACGGATCTCGGGACTTTGGATCAAAAACGAGAGCACAAACGTCACGAGCATGACCCCGAGCAAGATCGGGACTGCGTACAGCAACCGGCGCAGAAGGTAGTTAAGCATTGCGCCTCCGGTTCAAGTTCGCGGCGTACACAAGAGCACCCAGCACCATCGCGAGGCCTACGCCGATGGGCCATTTGGCCACGGGATTCCATTCCCTGCGTTTGATCTCCCGCAACGCGGCATCGACTTGGGAGTATTTCACACCTCCCTCCAGCATGGTGTTTCCGTGGGTGCGCGGCGCGAAAGGCTGGACGATGACGTAATAGGCCTTGTTGAATTCGAAGATCACCGGGCAATCCTCCACAAGCATGTCGTTCATCCGTTTGATGATGGCCAACCGCTCCGGGCTGTTCTCCATGGTCGCCATCTTTTCAAACAATGCATCAAATTCCGGGTTCTTATACCGGGAGACGTTCTTGCCCGCAGGCGGGAAGTTCTGGCTGTAGAAAAGGAAGAAGTAATTCTCCGGGTCCGGATAATCGGCACCCCAGCCGGTACCCGAGGCGATCTGGAAATTGCCTTGGTCTTCTTTTTCGATCATCCGCGCAAAGGTGTTTTCGAGGACACGGACGCGGATGCCGAGCTGTTCGAGATGATGCTGGACGTACTCCGCGCGTTGACGTTCCTCGGCACCGGTGGCTGTCACGTCCATGGTGAGTTCCAGGGGTGCCCCGGTGTTGGGATCCCGTCCGTTGGGGTAGCCCGCCTCGGCCATGAGTTTGCGCGCCTTTTCCAAATCGTATCCATAGGGATTACGGAACTCCTTGGAGTAACCGGGGATTCCGGGAGGGATCAATTGTTCGGCCACAGGAGGCACGCCGTTGAAAAAGATGTCCACGGATCCTTGGCGGTCGACGGCGCAGGAGAGGGCCTGGCGCAGCTTCTTGTTGGGGCCCAGCACCGGATCCTGTAGGTTAAGGCTGATGTAAAAGGTGCTCACCTCCACATCTTTTTCCAGGCGCATCCCACGCTTGCTGTACTTGGCGGTGAGTTCCTTGGTGGGCGTAACCACCGAATTGAAAGCGTCCTTGGAAACGCCCATGCCATCCAGATAGCCTTGGCGGGTCAGCAGCCAGATTGGCAGCGTCTCCCGGAAAATGGTGTACACGATTTCATCGACCAGCGGCAGCGGATGACCCGCCAGAGGCCGCAGCAGCGCCTCTTTTTCAGCCGGCCACCCTCCTTTGGGGAATGCCGTGGTCGTATAGCCGGGATTGCGCACCATCCGGATCATGTGTCCAGGGCTGTACTGATCCAACGTAAACGGCCCGGTCCCCACTGGGTGCCAAGCGAACTTGGGCCGCCGTCGACTCTCCCCCCGAGGGCCGTCGGGATGATTTTCCCCGTCGTAATACCCGACCGCTTCCCTGGCTACGGGCGCGGTGAAATGCATGGACAACCAATAAATGATCTGGGGATAAGGCTTGAGCAGGTGAAGGTTGAATTCAAATTCCCCTACCACCTCGAGCCCTTGGAGCTTTTGGGAATAGTCAAACCGGTCCCCGTTCTTTTTGGCGGCAGCGTAGGCGTCCGCCATCCCGGCCACATACTCGGCCATGTTTGAGAATACAGGGCATTCCACTTTGGGATCGGCGAGGCGCTGGAAGGCATAAGCCACATCAGCGGCCACGAGTTGGCGGCCCTTACCCCTCGGGAAACAGGGGTCGTCGACAAAGAAGATACCCGGCTTGAGCTTGCAGGCGTAGGTCACCGTCCCGTCGGGGTTCTTCGAGGGCTGGGGCATCTCCGCAAGCAGCGCAGGAATCACCTCATAAGGATCCGTCTTAAAGGGGTCGTACTCCACCAACGTCTCGATGATGGGCTCCAGGATCCGACGGCTCATCTGGT
>JAYVTN010000088.1:0-13101 GCA_043788785.1 Spartobacteria bacterium
TCACCAAAACTGGTTCCGGGCGCTACCGATAAGCTGAAGTTCAGCGACCCGCAAACTTTCTCTCAGAACGTGTTGGGCGACTCCTTATTTAGGTCCCGCCAAACCGGTTGCCGCCGTTACGCTCCCACGCCCTCCTCTTCTTCGGCGGCGACAGTGGCGGCGCGTACTACTTCCCTTCGCGTAAGTTTCCGCGCGGCCGTCGGCTCCATGGGCTTGAAGCCGATGAGAAACGGCGTTTCGAGGAAACGGGGATCCCCTCACCCGCCGCTGGCCGCGTCCTTATAAGGTCCCAGGAACCGTTCGCCATTGAGGTGGATGAGATGGGTTGGGGAATCCGCGACCCAGACCTCGGTCTCCCAAGCTATTTCGGAGAGATACTTGGCGAGGGTTCTGCGGTCGGCAAAAGCGGTGACGAACACTAGTGGGGCCGAGGACTTTCCGAACAGAGCCTTGAGTTCGCTGTGCCGCTTGGGGTTAATCGGGCCATGGGAGGTGACGGCCTCAAAGAGCAGGAGCCAGTGGCGCTCGCAGTCGAGGGCGATCAGGTCTGGGAATTTACCGTGAGAATCGAAAGAGATGCCCAATTTTTCGAGGGCTGGCTTATCAACCATTACCCATTTGGTATCGGTGTCCCCGACGTACAGGACTTTGGGTTTGCGCGCAAACTGGGGCAGGAATTTTCCCAGTAACGCTGCCACGAGAGGATTTTGTCCGCCGGGCGAGAGGGTGAACTTTTGGCCGTCGGGCAGCGTGACGGCAATGCGTTTTTCCTGGCGGGCCTGAGCATACTTTTCCGCCAAGGTGGACGCTTTGGCTAGATAGCCTTTGAGTGCAGGAGGCCAACTCTTGGTGCCGAACTTACGAAGAACGATGAGCAATTCGGGGTTTACTTGATAAACCGTGTACATACTGTTGATCGGCCGGGTGGGGCGATCCGGGTTGACCACCACCAGACCGGCGTCGCGGAACTGATGAAGGGTCTCGCGGCGGATAGTCTCACGGGAGTTGGCAGCGTAGTCCTTGCCGTAATGGACACGGAAGAACTTCATCATCCCATGAGTGCCACAGAGCGGGTTCTCGGCGGCCGCCCAGGGAGTTGCCGGGAGAAGGTTTAAAAGGGCGAGCAACGAATACGCCGAACGTTCGTTCTGCTGGGGCCTGGGCAAACCCAAAGCCCGCAGAATTTCCTGAGCCTGACTGACCTTTTGCATCGCTTCGAGCGGGGCGCTTTCGTTTTCCATGGTGGCGAATAGCACCTCGGTAATTGCCGTGTCGATCACCTCTTGTTCGGGGAGCGCTTGCCCGATGCGCCGCCCAAGTTCTTCAAGATCCTCTCTTTTTGGGAAAGGTAGTTTTCTAAGGTCGCCGGCATTGACTTGGGTGTGGCCGGAGAACTGGCGGAAAAACTCGTCAAGGTGGGTCGAGTTAAGGAAAGCGCTCAATCCGCAGGCAAAATCAAACTCCAGCCCTCGGTGTTTGCGGTGGAGAAAGTTAAGGTGGTTCTCGATGCCAAGCGCCTCGAAGGGCTTTTTGCCGGGAATCGAGCAAGGACTATGAACGGCTGCGACTACCCGGCGGCGTTCCTCTTTGGCAGAGAAGCGTTTAATCACAACGTAGGTCTCATCGGGAACCAGCCACGGGCGGCTTTCGTGGTTGAGCGCGATGGCGTTTGGCTTTTTTCCAGGCTTTGGCCAGCGAGTGCGCCCCCCGCTCAGGTGCCCGGGGTAGAGCAGCGGGACGGCATCGTCTGCGGGATCAGTGCGAAGGTGGCGCTTCAGGCGGAACTCGACCACGGGACCAGTGGAAACTGTCAGGCCGAGGGTGGCGAGGGTCTCTGGCAAAGAGCGGACCTGCCGGGCAATGGCTTGACCGATCTCATCGGAAACCAGATGGATGAAGCACTCTGCGTCGCTTGGGTAGACCACCTGAACAAAAGGGACGGTGCGGGTAGTCGGAGCTGCGTCGTCAGGATCCTCTGAAAGGACAAGCTGCACCGTGTCCGGCGGCTGTGAACTGCGCACGGCATGGAGGATCACGTTCTCCTGTAGCACGGCATCACCTTTGAAGGCTTGATTACGTGACGCAAAGGAATGCACATGCCGGAGCGCCATTAGGCCCAGAAAACGCTCCCGAAAGGGGCGGAAATAGGTGCCGTTACAGAAGCTTCGCGGAACTATGGCCGCAAGTTGTCCGCCGTCCGCGAGCAGGTTGGAGGCGAGTTCCAGAAACGCGGTATAAATATTGGTGCTGCCCAGACCCATGCGTACGAGCACGCGATGCCACTCGCTGCCTTGGGTGATTTTGCGGTAGGGCGGATTGAGGATTGCGTGGGTGAACCGCACCGTCGGTACCGGAAAAAGCGAATTTTCCAAAAGGGCGGCCGCTGCGGGAACGAAGTCTTCTCCTAGAACGACGCCATGAAACTCAACGTGATTTTTACAGCAAAGGGCCCCGCAGAGGGACAGCGCGCGCTCCAGGAAGGGGCGCAAATCAGGATCAATCTCGTATGCGGTGACTTGGAAGCGCTTTGGCGGCTTGGTTTGAAGCAGTCTGACGAGTGCGGCGGCGATCAGCGAACCCACTCCTGCTCCGGCTTCCAGAAGATGCACGTCAGTCGTACCTGGTGTGAATAGCCGCGCCGTTAGCTCCGCGACCCGTGGCGGTGTAAGGAACTGCCCAAACTCACTCCGCCTGGCCTCGGAAAGCTGCGAGGTGGCCCGGATCCTCAATACTTCCACGTCCGCGATGAGGGACTCGGCACTAATGGAATAGGGATCGTCGACTGGCACGCCTGAAGACTACTCCACAGAAGGTGGGCACGGCAATTTGCCGGCAAAACTATCTTCAAGTGCTCGGTTTTGGGACCGTAAGGGCACACTTCCGCGCGGAAGCTTAACCGCCCCGGCGTAGCGACAATCCGCCTCCAGAAGAACGCCGCGCCGGGGGCTCCGGCGCGACGTTCCAAAGAGAGCCGCGCGATTAGCGCAGGAAGGCTTCGTGTAGCCCGCCGTCCACTGTAATGACTTGGCCGGTCGTTTTGCTCAAACGCTGACTGACCAAAAGGAAGTACGCCTCGGCTTGATCAGCCGGGGTGATCGGCGACTTGGTCAAGGTACGGTCCGCGTAGAACTGGGCCAGCTTGGTGACCAGCGAATCGGTGGCTTCCTCCTCCGTATAAGGGATGTTGTACTTGGCCAACGACCCGATCACGCGATCCCGGGGGAACATCGCGCTGCCTTGGACGACCGTCGCGGGAGCGACGCCATTGACGCGCACCAACGGCGAAAGCTCGATAGCCAACTCGCGCACCAAATGGTTGGCAGCCGCTTTGGAAGTGTCGTAGGCAACGCTGCCTTTTTTGGCGACCGCTGCGTTGGCGCTGGTGGTCAGCACCAAGGCGCCGCGCAAACCCTGCTCCTTCCAGGTCTTGTAAGCTTCATCCGCCACGAAGTAACTGCCAGTGACGTTGATGTTGAAGGTCAACGCCCACTTGTCGTCGGGAATGTGGCCAGAAGTATCGCTCGGGACGAAAATCCCCGCGGTGATTTCAATGGCATCGAACCCGCCGTAGGCCAGCGCCACAGTGTCCAACATCGCTCGGATGCTGGCGCGATCAGTGATGTTGGCCCCCAAGCCAATGGCGGGGCCGCAGCCGGAAATCCCGCTACCAGCGACGCCGATCCCCACTCCGTACTTGTCGGTGATTTCCTTGGCCGTGGCCTCCGCGGCAGCTTGGTTGAGATCGACGCAGACAATGTGTGCGCCTTCTTTGACCAAACGATGGGCGGTTTCCTTGCCAATGCCCGAGCCTGCTCCGATGACAATATGGATCTGGCGTGCGAGTTCCTTCTCAGCAGGCATGCGCTGGAGCTTGGCTTCCTCTAGCAACCAGTACTCGATGTCGAAGGCTTCCTGCTGTGGGAGCGAAATGTATTCGTCGATGGCTTCAGCCCCGCGCATGACTTCGACCGCGCAATTGTAAAACTCAGCCGTCACGCGGCTCTCACTCTTGTCCTTGCCCCACGCGATCATCCCCAGGCCGGGGATCAGAATCACGGTCGGGTTCGGGTCGCGCATTTTGGGCGAGTTCGAATGCTTGCAAGCGTTGTAGTAGGCGGCGTAGTCCTCTCGGTACTTGGCCAAGGCCTCCGTGAGCAGTCCCTTGAGCGAGTCCACATCACCACTGGCTGGGTTCCATGCCACGTAAAGGGGCTTGATCTTGGTGCGCAGGAAATGGTCAGGGCAGCTGGTGCCCAATTCCGCCAAACGCGGAGCATCCGCGGAGTTCACAAATCGGCGGATGGTGTCGTCGTCCTGGATGGTTCCGATAAACCGGGCCTTCTGACTGACTTGGCCGCGCAGCCATGGCAGGATCTTGGCAAACATCTCCTGGCGCTGTGTTTGGTCCAGGGAAACGTACTTCTGACCACCGAAGACGGTCGTATTTCCACCCTTGGCCTCGTACTTGGCTTCGATGAAATTGGCAGCCTTCTCGATGAGCGTGAGGGTCAGCTCGTAACATTCCTTATCGTCGTTGGCCCAGTTGATAAGCCCGTGCTGGCCCATGATGATTCCCTTGGCCTGCGGGTATTGGCGGCAGATCTCTTCCATGGCCAATCCCAGTTCGAAGCCCGGCCGCAACCAAGGTGTGTGGATGACTTCGTCGCCGTAAATCTCTTTGGTCAATGCCACCGAATTGCGCGAAGCGGCCAAAGAGATCGCCGCGTTGGGATGCATGTGGTCGACATGCTTGAAGGGAATGAAGGAGTGCAGCGGGGTATCGATCGATGACGCACGCGGATTGAGATTGAAGGTCGTGTGGGTGTACATGCCCACCATCCGGTCCTCAGCCTCGGTCTTGGGCCCGTTGTTCGGCAGGCCGGCATACAAGGGTTGCAACGCCACCAGCTTGGATTGGTAGAGGGACGAGAAGTTCTCCCGAAGCGAGGTGCGCAAATCACCGCCGGAGCCTTTGACCCAGAGCACTTCAGTGGGTTCGGCCGTGAGCGGATCACTCTCGGTGATCTTGGCCGACGTATTGCCGCCGCCGGTGTTGGTGATGCGCTGGTCGGCACCCAGGATGTTGGAGCGGTAAATGAGGCGGGCGACGGGATCCAAAGCGGCAGCTTTGGCATCATCCCAGGAGTAATTGACGTGGCGGAAAGAAGACATAAGAGGGAGGTGAATTAGGATTACTGATTGAAATGTGAGCAAGTTTGATTTAAAAGCAAGCAAGTTCGCGCCCGCTCTTCGCTCTCCCCTACTTCACACCTTGAAACGTCGCCTCCGCCAACGCCAAATCCTCGAACTGCTCCTGCGGGAACCCGAACTGGAAGTCCAACGGGCCTGCCAAGCCCTTCAAACCTCTCCGGCCACTATCCGCCGCGAGTTTGCCGATTTAGCCAAGTCCGGCCGCGTGGAACGGACCTGGGGCGGTATCCGGGTCCTGGGCGGCGAACTCGGACGGTTGACTCCCCCCGCCTTCGCCGCCCGCTTGGCCGCACAGGCTGGCGAGAAGCTCGCCATTGCACGGGCGGCTGCGGAATTACTCAGTGAAGGCGATGTGGTCATGATCGATGGGGGCACGACCACACTCCAGATGGCTGAATTCATTGCCCACAAACGGCTCCGGGTGATCACCAACTCGGTGGTCATTGCCCAAACCATCGACCAGTTCCGGGGCAGCCAGCGCGGGGCCGAAGTTCATCTCACGGGCGGCATCTTGCAGCCCGAAAGCGGCGTCGTGGCCGGGCCCTCGGCGGAGATTTTCCTTAAGCGGTACCATGCGCGGTGGGCATTTCTAGGGGCAGCCGGCATTGATGAGCAATCGGCGACCAACTACAGTGAGGCGGTGCTTGAGAGTGAGCGGCTCATGATCGAGCAGAGTGCGCAAATCGTGCTCTTGGCCGACCACACCAAGCTGGGCAAACAAGCCATGTGCACCCTCTGTGCGTTGACCCAGGTGCACCGGCTCATCACGGGCGCTGTGCCGGAGCGCGCCGAGTTCGTGGCGCGCCTGCGCGGGACCGGGGTCGATGTGATGGAAGTCGCGTTTTGAGATGCCTGTACCACGGGCTTCCAGCCCATGGACCGCGTCCCAACGGGCTGGGGTGTCACGGGCTGGAAGACCAGGCCACTTGGAAGTAGGCTCCTGGAAATGAGACTGGATCAATGGTTGTGGGCCCTGCGCGTTTATAAGACCCGTCCGATTTCGGCCGAGGCCATCAAATCGGGACGGGTTTTGCGCGAAGGCCAACCCGTTAAGCCCGGCCACGAAGTGCGGATTGGCGAAACGATCAGTGCGCGAGTGGAAGGTAGCGCGCAGTTCTGGACGCGCACCCTGCGGGTCTTGGGCGCACCCAAGGGCCGGGTGGGGGCTCAATTGGTGGCCTTGTATGCCGGGGAGCTCACGCCGGCCGGGGAGCGGGAGAAAGCCACCCAACGTTTGCCAGGCCAACCCGGGGTACGCCCCCGAGGGACGGGGCGCCCCACCAAGCGCCAACGCCGCGACATTGACGCCCTGGACGGGTAGGCCGCTGTTGTGCATGGGTTGCTAGGCGATGGGCCGAGGGTCGGCTTTGGTCCTTTTCGTCGCTTTGGTCCCTTTGGTCCCTTTGGTCCTTTTGAGGGTGCCGATGCCAAAGGGACGAAAAGGACGAAAAGGACCAAAGCGACAAAAGCAAGAATCCACGGGCTGGAAGCCCATGCTACAGTCTCCCCTAGTTCCCGCTTCTGCTTAAGCCCCCTACCTGCTAGGGTGCGCGACCCTGATGAAAAACATTCTCGCGCCGGTCCTTGCCGCGTTAATCCCCCTTGCGAGCACCCATGGTGCAGAACCGGCCACGATCAACATTTCCAAGAGCGATAAGCTCAGCATCGCTGTCACAGCCCTTAGCCGGGAAGTCTCCACGGTGCTCCAGAATGATTTGGCCATGTCCGGCTACTTCAAGGTGACTTCGCCTGAAAGCGCCGGATTCCACATCAGTGGGAGTGGCGGAGGCGGAGTCTTGAGTGGAAAAGTTGCGGATCGGGGCGGCAAAACGGTGTTAAGCCAGACTTTTCCCGGGAGCGCGCGAGCCCAGGCCCATGCGTTTGCCGACGAGATTGTACAGACGCTTACGGGCACCCGGGGGATCGCCAGTACCAAGCTGGCATTCGTGGCCACCCGCACCGGGCGCAAGGAGATCTATACGGCGGACGCCGACGGCTCCAATGTCACACAGGTTACCCGGGACAACACCATCAGCGTTGCCCCGAATCTGAGTCCCAATGGGCGGTCGCTGGTTTACACCGGGTACCAGAGCGGCTACGCCGATGTCTACCAGATCGACCTCGCCAGCGGGTCCCGCGCACGGATCCTTAAATTCCCGGGCACCAATTCCGGGGCGACCTATTCGCCCGACGGCAGCCAACTGGCGGTGACCTTGAGCAAGGATGGCAATCCGGAGCTGTACGTGACGGGTGCCAGCGGAGGCAGTCCCCAGCGGCTTACCCGGACGCCCGGCGCGGATTCCTCCCCGAGCTGGTCGCCCGACGGACACGAACTGGTCTACTCCAACGATACGAGCGGTTCCCCGCAGCTGTATCGGATTTCGGCGGGCGGCGGTTCCCCGCGCCTGCTTTCCAGCGGCCACGGCTACAGCACAGAACCGAACTGGTCTCCGGACGGGAAGAAGATCGCCTGCAACGTACGCGAGGGCGGCTCGTTTACGGTTAGCGTGATTGACTTGGCCAGCGGGCAGAACCGTTCCGTCGCCCAAGGCCAGGATCCTGTGTGGGGCGCCGATTCCCGGCACCTGGTTTTTGCCAGCGGCGGCTCACTGATTTTGCTGGACGCGCAGACGGGCCAGAAGACAACTCTCCTCAGCGGATTAGGCAGTATAACTGAACCGACTTGGTCGCGGTGAACCGGCCTGACGACCTGAAAACCAACCCTACCATGAAAAGCTTCTCCATTCAACGCTTTGCAGCGCATGCAGTCCTGTTGGCGGCCGCGTTTAGTTTGAGCGCCTGCGCCAACAAAAAAGGCAGTGCCGGAGCGGGTGGCACGACCGACTACGATTCAGTCAATGGAACGCCGTTGCCCGAGAGAACCGACGGGGTTTCCTTCATGGGCAACAACGTGGATCGCAACCGGTTTAGCCCTGTTTATTTCGGGTTCGACAGCTACGACGTGAGCGCTGCGGAGCAGGGCAAGATCCATCAAGTCGCGGAGTTCCTGCGCCAGAATCACAAGGCCGTCATCCTCGGCGGGTTCACCGATGAGCGCGGCACTCCAGAATACAACCGGGGTCTAGGCGAACGCCGGGCTCAATCGGTGCGCCAAGCTTTGATTGCAGCCGGTGCCGATGGCGGCAGTGTGCAGACCGTGAGCTTCGGTTCGGAGATGCCCGCCGATGCCGGGTCGGGCGAATCGGCCTGGGCCAAGAACCGGCGCGCAGAGTTCGGAATCACCCGCTAATGCAACCGCAGCCCGGTGCAGTACAGGCGTTTGCCCCAATGCCGCAGTCGCTGGAAGTCTCCATCGTGATGCCGTGCCTCGATGAGGCGGAGACGTTGGAAGTTTGCATCCGCAAAGCCCTCTTGGGCTTGGAGCGCGCCGGGGTGGCGGGCGAGGTGTTGGTGGCCGACAACGGGTCCACCGATGGCTCCATCGAACTCTCCCAAAAGCACGGGGCCCGCGTGGTCCATTGCTCCCAAAAGGGCTATGGCAACGCGCTACGTGGCGGCATTGAAGCTTCCCTGGGCCGCTTTGTGGTCATGGGCGATGCCGATGACAGCTATGATTTCTCCAACATCACGGGCTTTATCGAACGCCTGCGGGCTGGAGACGATCTGGTCATGGGCTGTCGGCTTCCCAGCGGTGGCGGCACCATTGCCCGGGGTGCCATGCCATGGAAGAACCGGTGGCTAGGCAATCCCACGCTTTCCTCGTTGGGCCGACTGTTTTTCAGAACCCCTATACGCGACTTCCATTGTGGGCTGAGGGCGTTCACGCGCGATGCGTACGAGCGGATGGCGCTCAAGACCACGGGGATGGAGTTTGCCTCCGAGATGGTCATGAACGCCTCGCTCAAGGGCATGCGGGTCAGCGAGGTGCCCATCACCTTGCACAAGGACGGGCGCTCGCGGCCGCCGCATCTCAAGCCGTGGCGGGACGGGTGGCGGCATTTGCGCTTCATGCTCATCTACTCGCCGCGCTGGCTCTTTTTGGTGCCCGGGGCGGTCCTCTCGGGGCTGGGCGCGTTGTGCGCGCTGGTGACCTTTTTCGGCCCGGTCCCTGTGGCCAACATCCATTTCGACGCCGGCACATTGGCCGTTGCCTGCATGTGTATCTTGATCGGGGCGCAGTTGGTGGCGTTTGCCTGTTTTACCAAAGTGTTCGCGATCGCCGAAGGATTGCTGCCCCAGGATGAGAGGTTCTCCCGGGCACTGGGTATGTTCTCCTTGGAAAAGGGCCTTGCCGGAGGCGTTTTGCTGCTGCTTTCGGGCGCGGGACTGCTCGCATGGGCGGTTTGGCTTTGGAGCGAGACTGGGTTTGGCGCCTTGCCCTATGGAGACAACCTGCGCCGAATCATAGCGGCTGCCACCTTGCTGACGCTTGGCATACAAGTGATGGGCAGCAGCTTCTTCATGAGCGTGCTGGGGCTCAAGACAACCAGCCGGAGGCCGCCCGAGGCCAAGCCTGCCCCCAGGTAACGCTGGACGGGCGTGCAGGCCGGCACCATCCATTGAACATGGACCAAAAGTTCTCCAGAAATCCGACGCTCCGCCAGCAGATGTCGCGGATCGCCGAGGTGCTGCCCATGCGGGTCATGGTCAGCCTGTATGTTTTGGCCAGCGTAGTGGCCACCTATTTGCTGATGGCCACCGAGGGCAACGCGGTCACGCTCTTGATCAAGCTGCTGGGCCCGATTGCCTTGGTCGCAGGTGTCGTCCAGCCGCGGGTCGGCTTTGGGATCCTGGTGTTGGCCTGCGGCTACCTGGATTTCCTGAAGCGCGTTGCCTATTACTTTGGGTACTACAATACGGCAAACCAAGGGGTCGATACCTTGCAGGTGAGTATCCTGTCGTTTGCGCCGTTAACGTTGCTGGGAATTCTCGGAGGCGTTATCGGGCGCAGGGTACTGATCACCAAGCGTTTGGTGGTGCAAGGGGAATGGCCCGTCGTGTTCCTTGTCCTGTGCGTCAACTTATTCGTGCTCGCTACGGGATATCTGGAATCCAAGGACGTCATGCTCGCCATGACCAAAGCGGTCAACGAAGGGATCTACTTGCTCATGCTTTTCCTGATCCCCGTGCTTTTCCCGGCACGCGAAGACATGCTGAAGGTCATGCGGTATGTGATCATCGCGTTCATCCCATGTGCGTTATACGGCATCTGGCAAGGGCTCTTTGGCTATACGCAACTGGATCTGGTGTGGATGAACTCGGGGATCACGGTCACCATCGGGCTGCTCGGTGATTTGCGGGCTCGGGCCTTCGGGACCATGGCTTCTCCCCACCCGTATGGGATTCTCTACTGGATAGCCCTCTTTGGAGTGTATCTGGGTTTCGACAGCAAAGGTCATCGCCTCACGTATCTCAGCGCTGCCGTGTTCTATTTGTTCGCCCTCTTCTTCGGCTACGGGCGGGGTGCATGGCTCGCCTTTTTTGGAACGCTGGTGGCCATGTATTGCTTCCGCACCAAACGCGCCATCACGCTCTTCTATGGCGGGGCCCTGGCGATATTCGCGATTCTTGTGACGTGCCACCAGTTCCTGCTCGATCACTTGGGCGACTTCCAATCGGTGATTCCCATCGAATCGGAGACCGCAGAAATGTCATTTCGCCTGGCCACGTTCAGCGACCGGCTTTACAGCATCCGGAACTGGACCACAGATGGACGGCTGTGGACATGGTTCGGCCAGCAAACCTATCGGGATCGGCTTTCCGGGGCCCCGGTCAGGCACGATGAACTCATCCACGACATGTTCGGCCAGATCTTGCAGAGCCATGGGGCCGTGGGCCTCTTTGGGTCCGTCATCTTGGGCGCTTCCGCTCTATTCTATGCCCATCGGGCTAGCCTCCGCATCACCGATCCGAAAACCCGCTCGATGGCGATCTTCTTTTTGTCTTTGGTAACCGTCATCACGTTTACTGGCGCACTGCTGGGCTCGAATTTCTCGGTATTCCCTCTAAATTGCTTCATCTGGCTGGCGGCAGGTTGGGTGCTAGCGGCTTGCCGGACGGGGCACCAGCCGGCGGCTGCAACGGGTTTCGCGGATCCATTCCCTAAGAACCTGCAGCCACCCCGCAGGAATGGGGCAAGTCGCGGCATTTTTTCTGCATCGGCCAAGAGCGAAAGATCTCGCAAATCCAGCCCTCCTTCGAGTTCTGACGGAGGCACGATCTGCGGGAAAAACCCGTCGGCTTGGTCTCTCAAACGACGATGGTGAGGTGCTGGGGCGTGGGCTGGGACTCGGTCTTTTCGATCTGATGCGGTCGTCGATCGACGGTCGCATCAGCGAACACAAACGGGCGCTGCTCGCGCGCTGGGCCGCGCAAGGCGGATCCGTCATCGGCCACTCCAGCATGCTCTGCCGTTCCAGTTACTTGGATTCCGACCCCGGCCCACGACGGTTGCGAGCGGCCTCAGAGGCTCTACAGACCCGGCGGCGTGGTGGATTCACGAGGCGTTGCGAATTCCCGGCGTGTCGTGCGTTCTTGCCGGCAGTTTGTAGCCGGCGCCTCGGTGTTTCCCACCAGCAGTCATGCAAATCCCACCCTGACGCTCATCGCCTTGGCTCTCCGCCTCGCCGAGCATCTAAGCGGTCTCGCATCGGAGCGCCCCGTTTAACCCACACGTCGTCGGTTGCTGAGCGCATCCGACAATCCGGCTCGCCAGTAATCGACCCCAGCGATTACTTCTGAGCCAGTGAACCCGGATTCTCTCAAAGCCCAAAGCCGCCCTCGGATCGTGTCGGGGCCCGCCGGAACTCTTTCCCTTGGAGACCGGTTTGGCTTCTGGATTGGGACGGTTGGCGGCATCGGCTTGATCCGGCCGGCTCCGGGGACTTGGGGCTCGATCCCGGGCTTCCTCTTTTTCCTATGGTGGCGCACGTTGCCGGGCCCATGGGTCGCATGGTGCGTGGAGGCGGCCGCCGTGTTACTCTCGGTGTGGAGCGCCGGACGATGTGAACGGATCCTGGGCCAGAAAGACCCCAGCTCGGTTGTCATTGATGAAGCCGTCTGTGTCCCATTGGCGCTGTGGCCTCTGGTGGGCCATCCGGGGCTGCCTTGGTGGATTTGGGGCCTGCTGTTTGCCGCGTACCGGTTATTTGACATTGTGAAGCCCTACCCGGTCCGGCGTTTCGAGGCCATCGGGGGAGGCTGGGGGATCACCTTGGACGACTGCGCCTCCTCGGCCATGCTGGGAGTTTTAGTGTTCCTTTGGCTCCGGTTCTGAAGACGCCCCGGGGGGTTAGTCTTTGATTCCCCGGGACTTCCGCTTAGATTGCGCGCATGCCGGGTAACGACCCCCAGAATACATCTTCCAATCCGCTGCTCGCAGGGAGGATACTCCTGGGCCAAATGGCGTGCTGGGCCCGCAAGAGACCTTTGGAAGCCATGCTGGCGGCTGGGATCGTGGGCACCCTGGTGTTCTTCCTCGGACTCTACAAGAGCTTCAGCAAAGGGGACCTCTCGGTGGCCGAATGGGCCTGGAGTGCCTGGAATCCAGAAAACAACCAGGAACACGCACGTTTCGTGGTGCCCATCTTTCTGGGGTTGATCTGCTATCACTCACGCAAATTGGTGGCCGCTCCGAAAGCGCCTACCAATTGGGGGCTCTTGGTCACTGGACTGGGGATAGTCCTTTACATCCTCTCGGTGCGTACCCTGCAGCCCCGCTTGGCCTTGGTTTGCCTCCCAATCCTCGTCCTGGGCGGGGCGTTGTTCCTGTGGGGGCGCCCGGTGGCCCGAATCCTGGCATTCCCCTGCTGCTTTCTCTTATTCATGGTCCCCATTGGTGGCCTCGTTCAAGGAACCGTCTCCCTGCAACTACTCGTATCGTGGGTATGCAACATCCTGGCCGGACTCATCGGGGTGAGCATTGAAGCC
>JAYVTN010000089.1:0-2488 GCA_043788785.1 Spartobacteria bacterium
GCCCGTTTACCACGAACTAATTCCACCGGGGGGCAGCCGCTTGCGGGACGGGGGTGCGTGGGATCGAGACGGCGGGAAGCCCAAGCCGGAGAACCGGGCCGAAAAATAAATAAAGTTTTTTTCAGTTTCGTGCGTCCAGTTCAGACCGGGCCCCGATACATGGGCTCACGGTACAAATCTAATCCCCGCGCCCGCCTCTCCTTATGAAACGCCCCTACCTCTCCTCCATTGAACCTCTCGAACATCGCATCGCACCAGCAGGCCTGGTGGCCGCTACCCTGGTAAATGGGCTCTTAACCATCAACGCTGCCGATGGCCTCGATCACGATGTGGAGATCGTCAAGACGGGCTTGACCACATTCCGGGTCACCGGCCTGGACACAGCTATCAATGTGCAGGGGACGACATCCAAAAATTTCAGCGGCGCGCTCACAGGAGTGCTCATCGAAGGCGGCGCCGGAGGGGATGCGTTCAATGTCACGAACCTCAGCCCCCTCAAGAGTTTTGTTTTCCATGGCAACGCCGGGATCGATACGCTGACGACAGCCAATTTCAAGACCCTTGCAGCGTCCCACGTTACTATTGACCTCGGGGCGGGGGAGGGTTCGGTCAACTTCTTTGGGCTGGCGACGACCCTCCACGGCGATTTGAAGGTGGATTTGGGTGGGGGTGGACAGGTCGGCTTCCGTTCTGCGGTCACCACCATCGATGGAGCGGTAACAGTCACTGGCGGCCCCGGAAGCGATTCGTTGGCGATAACGGGCGATACCACTCTTTTTAAGAATAACCTGATTTTCACCGGCTCCGACGGGGATGATTCGATTACCAGCTCCGGCAAACTGCTGACCATCCAGGGCCTGGTGAGCTTGGACGGCGGTGCCGGGACCGACAGCTTCCTCTTTAGCACCAACAGCTTGATTTTTGGCAAGAGCTTGGTGGCCGGAACGACTGAGCTCAAGCTCGGCGTAGGGACCGGAACGGTGAAGTTTACTGGCAACTCCCTGCATGTGTACGGAGACCTTAAAATCGACCTCGGCACGGGCGGTGGCAGCGCGCAGGTAAACTCCTTGGTGACCACGGTGCGTGACACGGTTCAGGTGACCGGCGGGGTCGGCAATGACAGCCTGAGCTTCAATGGCCGTACCACGATCGGGAAAACGCTCACTTTCATCGGCGATGCGGGCGCCGACTCCTTGACCGCTGTGGGTGGTCTCTTTGCAGTGAAAGGGGCCACCAGCATATACGGGGGCTTCCCAGGGGAGGCCGGGAGCGGCGGAACGAGTGTTGACCTGCACCCAGTGACCATATCGCTGACCTCCCTTAGCGTGGTCGGTGGGATCGAAAACGACCATGTGAGCATCGTTTCTGACGGTCTCATTTCGGGCGACGTGAATCTGCTGCTCGGCTTGGATGGCACAGGGCCTTCAAGTACGACTTTGCAGAGCAAGACGGGCTTGCTTAACGGGCTCAAGTTTGGAGGAAACCTGACCATCGACATGGTGGGTTCGACCGTGGACTTTCTCGCCATTGCCAATATCCATGTGGCTAAGAGCTTTACCGCACAGACCGGCGAGGGTGTGAGCACGGTGGATATCGCTAGAGCAAACGTCCTCCTCGACTTCAAGCTCCAGACCGGGTCGGGCGCTGACGTCGTCAATCTCGATAACATCAACTCCAGGGACTTTTACGTGGATACCCAGATTGGGGCCGATGGATTGCGGATCGAGCGCAACGCAGCTTACACGGGGATTTCCAAGGTGCTCGGAACGGCCACGATCCTGACGGGAATTGGCGCGGACGAAATCCGGATCGGCAACAGCATCGATTCCGCTAACACGAAGGTGTGGTTCTCAGGGGCGATGACTCTGGACTCCGGGGATGGAGCCAATGAGCGCAATGATGTCCTGGCGAGCAACTTCTTCGCGTACGCGCCGAAGATCATTTCCTCGGGCGGTGGCACGTTGATCCAGACCGAAGCCATTTAGTGTACCGCTGCATAAATTAACGTAACCTTTGTTGCGCGCAAAATGGCCCGCCGCCAAGGAGCGGGGAGGGAGCATGTTCGTTGCAACCTGTGACCGGGGAGCAACGCGGGCCTCGACCATTTTCCGCGCAACCCCGCACCCCCTCTGGGCCGCTGTTGTTTGCGAGCTGGGCTGCGTTGCTCGCTGGGCCGGTGTGATTTACCACAGGCACTTCGCTCGCGCCTTGCCCAGCACACAAATCCCAAGCGGCAAAGGTTACACTAGGGAGGGCACCGCAATTAGTGCACAGAAGAAAGAGCCTGAGAACCTATGCGATTTCACGCAATTCCAATGCCGGAGGCATACAAAAAATTAGCCGGTGGCGAGGCTTTGCGACCCCACCGGTGTTGCCCTGGGCTGGGGATAGATCAGGCCGTTGGCCTTCCAGACCGGGCCCCGTCGCCCGCACCACCTTCGGGGTGCCACCATTTATCTACATCTTCTCCGGTGGGGTCGCAAAGCCT
>JAYVTN010000090.1:0-15194 GCA_043788785.1 Spartobacteria bacterium
GGAGTGCTCCCCGAGAGCCGCTTCTCCCTCCGCCTTGGAACTGGCACGCCTAAGGAAGGCTGCCACCTGTTCCTCGTATTCACTCACAGCATCAATGGAAAGCGTCAGCATAGGATCAACATTCAGCAAAAAACTCGTCTACCATCCGGGAAGCGGTTGCGGTGAGCGACTCCACGGGTTTGTTTTTGGCCGCCGCGTCGTAAGCGCGGCGCCGGGCCTCATCGCCCACCACCTCGTAGGCCTCTTGAACAGCATGGAAGATGACCGGATCGCCCCCCTTGTCGGGGTGATGTTTGCCCACCAAAGCGCGGTAAGCGCCTCGTATGGCGTCAAATTTGGCATCCGGCTGGACGCCCAAGGTCTGGTAATGAGTCACGAACCTCCCAGTTTGGGGCACGGAGTTGCGTGCGTCAAGGGTCGCAGGCCATAGGCTGTGGCAATCGGCATAAGCTTCCATCCCATGGATGGGTCAATTTGCTCGGACGACAGGTCAGACAGGTCAGAGCTCGCCGAGGACGGCTACCTCCACCGGCTCAGGATGGGCGGGAAATTGCCCAACCGTGATGTCCTGCTCAAGTTCGTGGCGTAAATAGCCGGGACGGGGGAAAGTCTGGAAGTCGGGGAGGCGCCATCCGGACCGTCCTCATTAATTCGTGACGCCCGGCGCGCAATCGCTGACGCTGCCGGGATGCAGACTTCGCGGGTTTTGATCTTTGTCGATGAGTCCAATGTGGTCAGTTCGGTGCGCGCTCTGGGCCGCAAACTCGATTGGCTCAAGCTTCGCGACCATCTCACCCGGGTCGGCGAGGACCGCAGGCTTGTCGAGATGGTTATCTACGCAGGATTACCTCCAGCCATGCCGGAATGGCAGGCTGAACGCGACAAGAAGAACAAGTTCCTGCATTGGCTGCGTTCCAACGGCTTTCTGGTCGTGTCCAAGGATGGCTCACCCGGCGACGGCAGGCATTATAAGGCAAACGTCGACGTATTGATGGCCATCGACGCGGTGGAACTTAGCGTAGAGATGCGCCCCGACGTGGTGGTGCTGGTTACCGGCGATGCCGACTTTGCGCATTTGGCGTTGCAGCTGCGCCGACGCGGGATCCGGGTCGAAGTGGCCGCGACCGCCTCGACCTTGGGCAGCGGTCTGCGCGGTGCGGCCAATGGCGTCGTCGACCTGGTGCCCTTGTTCAATGCCTTCGAGCTCATGAACGACGAAGAAAAAGCTAAAAGCTAGAAGGGGAAACGCCGCCCGCTCCTATGGGTATGCGGCAACTACGACTCAAGGCGGACGAGGATTGCGAGGCCGGCTAACTGCATCTCACGGTCCGCCCCTTTTCCACGCGGCGAAGGCGCAACGACTCATCAGCCCAGGGCAACGTGGCAACGCCCTGGGAACCCGACCCCAAACCCATTTCCACTCCTCCGTACGTAGCGTGACAAACAGGCCGGTGGATGACTGCGGATCACGCAATGTCGTGGCCGGAAACGATCACGGCGGGATTACTTTCCCCATCCGCCCCCATTCCCCCCATGGTGCTGGATGCGGGTTGCCTCCCCGGGCTCTTGGGACTAGAAACTCTGGTATGAATATGCCTGCCTCCGTTCAGACCGCCATCAACACGCAGATCAAAAACGAACTCCAGGCCCACTATAATTACCTGGGAATGTCGGTTCACTTCGAATCCACCCCGTACCGGGGATTCGCCCAGTGGATGCGGCTCCAGTCCCGCGAGGAATACGGGCACGCGATGAAGCTCTGTGATTATTTGTTGGATCGGAGTGGCAAGGTGGACCTCAGTGCCCTCGAAGCCCCGAAGGTGAGCTACGGCGTAGGCCCGATCGAGGTGTTCCGGGCCGCCTTGGCCAACGAGCAGTTGGTGACCGGTCAAATCACGGCTTTGTACGACCTGGCACAGACCCAGAAGGACTTCACGACCCTTCAGTTCCTAACCTGGTTCCTCCAGGAACAGGTGGAAGAGGAAAAAATGGTGCTTCTGATGGTGGAACGCCTCGAATTGGCCGGAGACAACGTGGCAGGCCTCCTGCACATCGACAGCGAAGCAGGCGGAAGGGCAGCCTCGGGCAAATAGCCGGTTCGGCCGGGCGGGCCCAAAGGAGCGGGCCCCAAGGAGCGGGCCCCAAGGAGCGGGCCCAAAGGGCCGGGCCGGGGTTCATGAGCCGCTTTTTCCTCAGGCTACGGCCATCCGCGCGCTAATCTCCCGCTGGCCCGCACAGAGGACTTCCACAGAATTGGCGCCCCGGGCTTCCAGAGCCGCCCGCACCGTGGCGATGGCCAGTTCCGGGCTGTTACAATCCCGGCTGAGATGGCCGAGCACGGCCCGTTTGAGGTTGTGGCCGAGGACTTCGGCCAAGACATTGGCCGCTGCGGCATTGGAGAGGTGTCCGTGCCGGGACATAATGCGCTGTTTGATCGACCAAGGCCGTTTGGTATCCAACTGGAGGAGTTTCTCGTCGTGGTTGGTTTCAATGAGCAGGGTTTGAACCTGTCGTACCCGTTCATAAACCAGTTTTGTGGCAAACCCCAGGTCGGTGAGCACGCCCAACGCGCTCGAACCGTGGTGGAGAACGAAACCGACCGGATCGACCGCATCATGCGGGACCGTGAAGGTTTGGATGGTGATGTCTTTGAGCTGGAACTCGCTACCGGTCAAAAACACGCGCCAGTCCCGGGCCTTGTCGGGGCATTCCCTCTGAAGAATCTCGGCCGTGAGCCGGTTGCAATAGATGGGGGTATTGAATTGTTTGCTCCAGACCTTGAGGGAGGCGCTATGGTCGCAATGCTCGTGGGTGAGCAAGATCCCGTCGATCTCCAAGGGATTGACCCCGCACTGGGCCAACCGCGCGACGGTCTGCCGGCAGCTCAACCCGCCATCGATGAGCAACCGCGTCTGGTCAGTCTCCACGAGGGCACAATTGCCCGCGCTACCGCTGCCAAGGATCGTGAGGTGGAACATCCCCTTATGTAATCGGGCCAAACCCGCCTTTTAGAAGGCGAAATTCCAGAGAAAACGCCGGTATCCATGCATTCATGCCCAGGCCACAGCCCGGCGGCTAGTTTTTCTTATCTCCCGATTCCAGGCAGGCACGCAGGTTCCAGTCCGCCCCAGCCAATTCGCGGGCAGCTTCCTCGTAGCCGATTCCCCGTTGGTCCGCCAACGTCCGAACAGCCCGGTCCCGGAGTTTGTCGTTGGAAATATTCAGATCGATCATCGTATTCCCGCGGACCCGTCCCAGGCGAACCATCACACAGGTGGAAAGGATGTTGAGGGCCACCTTGGTCGCCGTTCCCGCCTTGAGCCGGGTAGAGCCGGTCAACAATTCGGGCCCGGTGGGCAGGTCAATCTCCACGTCCCAATCCGATCGGGCCCGGGCGGGGTTGCAAGTCAAGAGAACCGTGCGCGCACCCAACTCCCGGGCGTGCTCTAAGGCGCCAAAAACGAACGGGGTCCGCCCACTGGCAGTGATGCCGCAGACCACGTCCCCGGGCCGGACCCCGCGCTCCAGGACGGCCGTTGCCCCCGCCCCGGGCTGGTCTTCGGCTCCTTCCACGGCCAGGCGCAATGCGGGCGCCCCCCCGGCAATAATACCCTGAACCGTGGCGGGATCGGTGCCGAACGTGGGCGGGATTTCACTGGCATCCAGCACGCCGAGCCGGCCGCTGGTACCGGCGCCCACATAGAAGAGCCGTCCGGCCTTGGCCAAACACCCGGCGACCAGGTCCACGGCAGCGACCAAATCCTCCTTGCAAGCGGCCAACGCGGCGGCCACCTGGTCTTCCTCGGCCACGAACAGATCCACGAGTTCCAGGCTGCCAAGCCGTTCCAGGGCCGCAGAGCGTGGATTGGCCTGTTCAGTGGTTGCCTGGGCTAATCCTATACGGTCGGCCGGCAATGCGGCCGACACGTTCCCGGCAAGGCGGGTTTGCCCTCCAGCCGCGAGCCAAGCCGCCCCGAGCGCCCCGGACTCCGCACACAACTCCACACGGGCTTTTGGCAAAAGGATGCTTAGCCGGAATTTGTAAAGAGCCACGTAATCGGGGTGGTGGGTGAAAAGGCCGCCCACCAGCTTGACAGGGGCGTCTTCCATATCCAAGCGCTGGGCCACTGCGCGGGTGAATTCCGCCAAAGTCGTGGCCCCGTCCTGGACCACATCGAGCATCTCGGGCTCGCCATGGGTTGCCGCCTCAAAGATGCACGGCGCCAGGCGTGCTACGGACATTTTGTCGGCCTGCATGGCCCATGTCCCCAGATCCTGGAGCCGATTAAGACCCAGCGTACGCAGGATTGTATGCGCCAACGGGGTAATGGTCTGGTTGAGATCGTACCGGCTGAGCACCAGCCGTAATCCCTGCACGGCAATGTGATAGCCGCCACCCCGGTCCCCGAGGATCTGGCCCCAGCCTCCGGCTTTTTCTATCCGTCCCTCCTTGCGCCCATGCACGGCCGCTCCCGTGCCTGCAATGACCACAATCCCGTCTCCGGCGCCAAAAGCCGTGGCGAAGGCCGAATCCCGGTCACTGCCGACCTCTGCGTGGGCGTGCGGCCAGATTTGTTGAACCAAAGCCCGCAGCCGGGAGCGGTCTTCCGCCGTGGCGCAGCCCGCCAGGAACGCCCCGACGTGGGTGGCCTCGCGGGGCATGGCCTCAAAAATCGCCTTCAGGCCGGGGTCGCTGACCAGCTTGAGGTTGGAAGCCGGCAGCACCCCTTGCTCCAGGACCGTGTGGCCCTCCAGGAGGACCCATTCCGTCTTTGTGCCCCCACCATCAATTCCTAGAACGCGATTTGCGCTTTGCATCGTATCAGTATGGTGAAAAATGACGTGATTCTCAACTTCCGCTCCCAATTGAACCCATCACGCCCTCGCTATCTTCGAACTCTCCCATGGGCACTGGTCACAGCGTGGGTGGTGCTCATCTGTATCCTATCCTCTTTACCAGGGCCTGAGATATCTAAACTCAACGTTCTGGATATCTGGGACAAGGCCGCCCATTTCGTCGCCTTCGCCACGGGCGCGGTCCTTGTGAGCTGGGCGTTGCGGGTCAGCACCCAGTGGTCTTGGACCAAAATCGGGGTCGCGGCCGTCGTTGCCACCTCCATCTTCGGGGGGGTCGACGAATGGCACCAACTCTATACCGTCAAACGCTCCGGGGCTGATGTCTTGGACTGGACCGCTGACACTCTCGGAGCATTGGTCGCCATTGTCCTGAGCCACTATCTCTATGGCCGCTATCAACGCAGAAATTGCCCATCTCCGGCAGCAGATCCAGCTCCATAACGAGCGCTATTACGAGCAGGCCTCCCCAACAATCTCGGATGCCGAGTACGATGGCCTTTTCCGGCGCCTGTTAGAGCTCGAGGAGGCTTATCCTGAACTGCGCACGCCCGATTCCCCTACCTTGCGGGTCGGCGGCCGGCCCCTGACGGGTTTTGCCCAGGTCCGCCATGGCGTCCCCATGCTGAGCTTGGACAATCTTTTTGCCAAAAAAGACGGCGTCGAAGGTCTGCGCAAGTTTGTCACCAGTGTGGAAAACGAATTACGCCGCAAATCCGCGCTTCCCTCCCAACCCTTGGACTGGCTGGTGGAGCCCAAGGTGGACGGGGTCGCCATCAGCTTGCGGTACGAGAACGGCGTATTCACCCAGGGCGCGACCCGGGGCGATGGGGAAACCGGGGATGACATCAGCGCCAATCTGCGGACCGTGCGCGCGTTGCCATTGCGGCTAAAGCATGCGCCCACCCTGCTGGAGGTGCGCGGAGAGGTTTTTATGCCCAACGCAGGCTTTGAACGGCTCAAAGCCGAGCAGGAGGCCTCGGGCGAGCAGCCCTTTGTCAACCCGCGCAACGCCGCGGCGGGCTCGCTCAAACAGCTCGACCCCAAGATTGCTGCGCGTCGGCCCCTGGCGCTCCTGGTCTATGGGTTGGGCGAGGTCAGCACGGACGCCTCGGTCCCGGCCACCCAGGAAGGCCTCATTGCCTGGCTACACGACCTGGGGTTCCCCACGCATACCCGGTTCTGGCTGTGCCAGTCCGTGGAGGGGCTCGCGGCGGCCATTTCCGAGCTGGACGCCATCCGGCACACGTTCGGGTTCGAGACCGACGGGGCCGTCATCAAGCTCAATCCCAGGAGCTTGCGCGATTCGGTCGGATACACCTCGCGGGCCCCCAAATGGGCACGGGCCTACAAGTACGCCCCGGAACAAGCCCATACGGTGTTGCGCGCCATCACCATCCAGGTGGGCCGTACCGGGGCCCTGACCCCGGTCGCCGAGCTGGATCCTGTCTTTGTCAGCGGCAGTACGGTGAGCCGGGCCACTTTGCACAACGAGGACGAGATCGCTCGCAAGGACATCCGCGTCGGGGACACCGTCATTATCGAAAAAGCGGGGGAAGTCATCCCCGCGGTGGTCGCAGTCGTGCCTGAACGCCGCCCGGCGGACGCCAAGCCTTTCGATTTCCTTGCCCATATCTCGGGCAAATGTCCCGCGTGCGGCGGCCCGGTCCGGCGTGACCCGCAGTTCAGCGTGTGGATTTGTGAGAACATCAGTTGCCCGGCCCAGAAGACCCGGCGCCTGGAGTACCTGGCGAGCCGGCGCGCCTTGGACATCGAAGGCATCGGGGGGATTGTGGCCGACAAGTTGGTTGAAACCGGCCTGGTCAACGAGCCCCTGGATCTCTTCGAACTCGACGCGGACGCGCTGGCCGCCCTCAACCTGGGTACCCGCGAAGAACCCCGCGTTTTCGGGGCCAAGAATGCCGTCAAAGCCGTGGAGGCGGCCCGGTTAGCAAGGGGGATGCCCCTCTCCCGATGGATCAATGCCCTGGCCATTCCAGAGGTGGGCGAGACGATCGCTTACGACCTAGCCGAATTCCACCCGACCCTGGAGGCCGTCGCGGCGTCCGTGCTCCTCAAAGACGTCCTGGCCCTGCACGCTTGCCGGGCCGAGCTCAAGGCCACCAAACCGACTTCGGCTGCCAACAAGAAGCTGCCCGAACCCGAACGCGAACTCCTTGCCCAGCGTTACCACGCAACCCTCGGGAAGCTCGCCGGCATCGAAGGACGCCTGGAATCCACAGGGTTCGGCCGACGCACCCCCAAGAAAGCGGGGGAAGAGGGATTTGTGACCAAAATCGGGCCGGTGGTGGCCTCAGCCGTGCTCAATTATTTCGCAGGGCAGGCCGGGAGCGAGGTCCTGAGGCGTCTGGAGGCGATGGGGATTCATCCCCAGGGAGCTGCGCCGGGTCAAGAGGGTGGTGAGGTGCCGAAACCTTGGGCCGACAAAACCTTTGTGCTCACCGGCACGATGGCTGCCATGGGGCGCACGCAAGCCGCCGGGCAGATCCGGGCCCACGGGGGTGCCGTGACCGGCTCGGTGACCCGCAACACGAGCTATGTGGTGGTTGGCGAGAGTCCCGGCTCCAAGCTCGATGACGCCCAGCGCCTGGGGATCCCGGTCCTCAACGAGGAACAATTCCTGGCGATGCTCGGTGAAGCGATTCCCCCGCAGCCCGCTTCCCAGCCAGAGCTCTTCTGAGCCGCTCGAGGACGGCTTTGTCCGGCAAGGATTCGAGAGCTTTATAGACCTTGGCCTCATTTTCAGGATCGGTTGCGACGATGAGGTCGACGTCCATGGTTTCCCTGCCGTATCCTGCACCGCGGATGGCGAACCCGCCCACGACGACGTAGCGAGTCTCTAAGTCATTGAGGGTCCGGCAGAGGTCCGCCAAGTCCTGCGGGGTGGGAGCGCGGGAGACTAAATCTTCCTCACCCGGGTGTTCTCCCTCATCCATAGGTCTGCTTCTTCGTGGCTTGTGAACCGGAAAACTCCTTTCGGTGCGCCTCGTACCGGGAGGGCCTTCTGCCATTCGTCCGCACGCTCATTGGTGAAGGTCTTTGTGCAAAGGGGGTTGGGAGGACGACGGTGACCAACGGTCTTGCCGACGGGATCGTCGATATTGATGACGTTGACCTGTTTCATCGAAAATAGATTGGCCCAGGCTGAGTAAATAGGAAGGCTTGAAAACATCCGGGAGGATGGTTCAGGGATCTGGACACAATCGGCTGGATGCCGATCAAACCTGGGCACTGTTGCGAGCGCCTTAACCGCTTGCCCACGTCGCTGGGGGAGGGCCCGGGTGCGTTCCCGCTGCGGAAAATCCGCTATGCCTCTTTTTCCAGACGCTCGCTTAGCCACTGCTTGATCATGCTCTGGTAGTTGAGGTAACGCGAGCGGGCCACACGCTTGATGCGCGCTAGCATCCGCGGATCGAACCGTAATGTGATCGTCGTCGATTCACGCGTGTCGGCTTTGAGCACCGAGCCGTTCATTAGCCGCGCTTCCAAACGGTGTTGGCTCCAGAATTCGGCTTCCTCTTGCTCGGAATCAAAGTGCGGGAGTTCGGGCCAACTTTGGATCGCTTTCATGGGTTTGGGATGGGTGTTGGGGATGGGGATTGGGATTGGGGGCTCACAGGGAGTCCGCGTTCTTTCGGGCGTAAAAAGCCAGCTCTTCACTCACCATGTCCCGCGCCAGTATGACCCGGTAACATTTGCCGTCAGTCCAGAACAGGCTGAAAATGCCACGATCCCCCAAGCTTTTGCCCAGGTTGAAGTAGCGCGCCTGCTCGGCTATGTGCGGGGTCTCGGGTAGAAGCCGGATACTGAAGGGATCCTCAAAGGATTCCTCGATTTCCTTGGGGGAAACCTGGTGGAGATCGAAAGGGACGTCTAACCAGTCAAATTCCATGGGTTTTGGGGTGCTCGATGAGTTCGATTTCGTAGCCTTCCGGGGCATCCAAGAAGGCAATGAGACTTCCGGACCCGGTCCGTGTAGGTCCATCAGAGAGGGGAAACCCCTTGGCCGCTGCGGCAGTGGCGAAATCCTGGAGATTTTCGACCTCGAACGCCAGGTGGGTGAGGTCTGGGCCGACCACGACGGGGCCGCTGGCGTCGAACTTGCAGATCTCTATAAGCTCCTCGCTCCCAGGGGCTTTTAAAAAAACCAATTCGGATCCGCGCGGGGAACTGTGGCGCTCAATCTCGGTCAGTCCGAGCACTTCGGTGTAAAAGGCGACAGTCCTTTCCAGGTCTGATACGCGGTATCGGGTGTGAAGAAGTCGGGTGACCATGTTTTTTCGCTTCTGGATTTCGGATTTGGGTCTGTGATAGGCCCCATAGGGGCGTGGAGGCCTTCAGGTCTCATTCACGCGCACTTTAACTTCCAATCAAAGCCCAAATTCCATGATCGCGCTCGGCATCGACAGCGGCACCCAAAGCACCAAAACCATCGCACTCGATATCGACACGGGCGAAATCCTCGCGTCGGCATCTGCGGCCTACTCGATGGTCGAAGGGCTTCCGCCCGGGCATCTGGAGCAGGAACCCCAGAAGTGGGTGGACGCGGTTGACGCCACGGTCCAGGAATGTTTACGCAAATTGGGCCCCCGCAAGGCAGAGGTCAAAGCGATCGGGGTCAGCGGCCAGCAGCACGGGTTTGTTCCCTTGGATAAGAAAGGCAAGGTCATCCGGCCTGCCAAGCTGTGGTGCGACACGTCCACCCAGGACCAATGCCGGCAATTTGAAGCGGAGTTCGGCGGGCCCGAAGGGCTCATCAAATTGGCGGGCAACACCATGTTGCCGGGATACACGGCACCCAAGATCCTTTGGCTTAAAGAGAACGAGCCCAAGAATTACAAGGCCCTGAGCACGGTGCTGTTGCCCCACGACTACATCAACTTCCACCTCACCGGGGAGCGCGGGATGGAGTATGGGGATGCCTCGGGCACGGGCCTGATGGATGTCCGGGAGCGCAAATGGAGCGAACCGCTGATCAACTTCATCGACCCCGATCTCATGGACGCTTTGCCGCCCCTGACCAGTTCCAGGCGCGCTTTCGGGCTGTTGCGCGAGAACCTCCGGGAAGCCTGGGGGTTGGATCGAAGCACGGTCGTGAGCGCTGGGGGCGGCGACAACATGATGGGGGCCATCGGCACGGGCAACGTCCAGGCCGGGGTGGTGACTGTTAGCCTGGGCACTTCGGGCACCCTGTATGCCTTCGCGGCGGCCCCTGTGATCGATCCCCGCGGGGAAGTCGCTGCGTTTTGCGACAGCACGGATCGCTGGCTGCCGTTGGTGTGCACGATGAATGTCACCGTGGCCACCGAACACGTGCGCAAGATGTTCAGCTGGAGCCACGACCAACTCGAAGCCCAGGTGGCTTCGGCCCCGGTGGGCGCGGGTGGCCTCCTCTTTTTGCCCTACCTCAATGGCGAGCGCACCCCAAACTTGCCCATGGGCACCGGCGTCCTCCATGGACTGACTTCCGACAACATGACCCCGGCCCATCTCGGACGCGCCGTCATGGAAGGGGTCACTCTCGGGCTCGGCTATGGCTTGGGTCGCTTCCGCGAGTTGGGGATCGAGCCCACCGAAATCCGCCTCACCGGGGGCGGCAGCAAAAGCGCGATTTGGCGTCAGATCTGTGCCGACGTCTTTGGAGTGCCCACCGTGTGCCTCCAGTCGGCCGAGGGCGCCGCATTGGGCGCCGCGGTCCAAGGCGCGTACGCTTCCCTGATCGCTAACGGCCAGAACGCCACATTCCGCGAGCTCTGCCAGAGGATCGTTATACTGGATTCCCGGACCCGGGCCGAACCCCAGGAGAGCGCCAAAGCCTTGTACGCCCCGCTTTTGGCCCGACAATCGGACATGACTCGGCGTTTGCACACGGCGGGTTATCTGTAAGGTATCGGAAGCGTTCTCTTTTTTATGAAAAACAAAGCCCTTTTGGTTCTGGCCGCGGCGGTGTTGGTGATTTGCGGGGCGGCTTTCTGGTTTTTGCAACAAACCCCGGTGGTGGCGCCCTCCAACCCGCTGACGGTCATCACGGCAGAGCCGACCCCCGTGGAGCCGGACCCGGCGGGTTCCCGGCCTCCTGCGGGGGTGCCCACCCCGGGCGTGCCCAAGCCCCCGGTTGCGTCCAAGGAACCCCCCAAGCCGCTGGCGTCCTGGGAAGTGAAGATCGAGGAAGTCCTCGCCTCGTCGGTTCCCGAATCCGAGATGGGCCGGCTGCTCATCAACCTGATGCCGACCACACCGCCCGAAGGCCAGGTCGAACTAGCCCAGCATATCTCCAACCTCGTGACCGACAAAGACTATAGCCGGGTCCTGCCGATGGTCAAAAACCCGAATCTGCCGGCTGAAGTGCTCGAGGTTTTCGTCACCGACCTCATGAACCGCGATGACGCCGTGAAGCTGCCGGCCCTGCTGGAAGTGGCCAAGTTGCCCAACCATCCCAACCACGAGGAAGCCCTCACGGACCTGGGGATCTTCCTGGACCAGGAGAACGGCTCGGACTGGGGCAAATGGGAGGTCGCCATGAAGGCCTACCTCAAGAAACAGGCCGAGGAGAACGGGCCCGAGTCCACGGCTGATGGAGGACCGAAGTGAAGTTGGTTGTGGCAGCCACGGGCGCCAGCGGCGCCATCTACTTTCAACGGTTGCTGGAGAAGATCGATGCGACCCAGCACGAGATCCATGTGGTCCTCAGTGCCTACGCCAAGCAAGTCATCCATGAGGAACTGGGCCAATGGGTGGCCCCGCCCGGCGTCATCCAGCACGCGGACAAAACCATGAGTGTGCCTTTTGTCAGTGGCTCGGGGCGCTTCGATGCCATGGTCGTCGTGCCCTGTTCCATGGGCACCCTCGCCCGGATCGCTGCCGGGGTGGCCGATACCACCATCTTGCGGGCCGCCGATGTTTTCCTCAAGGAGCGGCGCAAACTCATCATTGTTCCCCGCGAAACCCCCTGGAGCCTCATCCATGCACGCAATCTGGTCAGCGTGACCGAGGCGGGGGCCGTCGTCCTGCCGGCTTCGCCTTCCTTCTATAGCCGACCCAAAACGATCGAGGAACTCGTGGACACGGTCGTGACCCGGATCCTCGACCAGCTCGGGCTCCCGGATCCCGGCGCTTTCCGCTGGAAAGAATCCGAATGACTGCAGGGGCGCCCCCACCGGATGCCGGGGTCAAAAGCCCGGGGCGGACCCTGTTTGCCCGGTTCCGGCTCACCCAGGAGCAGAAGCTCGAAGCCATTGGATGGCTGGCTGCCGGGATCATGCGGCTCTGGCTGGGGACCGTGCAATTCCGGTTTATCGACCGGGCAGGGGTCATGGCCGATGACCCCACGCACCCCTTACTGTGGGCTTTCTGGCATAACCGGCTCTTTGCTCTTTCCTACATGTTCGAGCGCTATTTTCCAGGGCGCGCCGGGATCGCCCTCACGAGCGCGAGCAAGGACGGGGCGCTCATCTCGGCCATCATGGGACGGTTCGGGTTGGGTGCCATCCGGGGCTCGAGTTCGCGCCGGGGCGCAGCCGCATTGGTAGGGATGAAGCGGGCCATGGAAGCGGGCAACGTGATTGCGATCACGCCCGATGGCCCCCGGGGGCCGGCCTATTGCGTGAGCCCCGGGGTGGTTAAGCTTGCCCAGGTCACCGGGGGCACCATCGTGCCCATGGCTGTCAACTACTCCCGGGCATGGCGCCTGCCCAGCTGGGACGGGTTCATGCTTCCGGTGCCCTTCTCGGAAGTCGAGATCGTCTTCGAGCCCGTCCACCACGTCGCGCCCACCACCGGCGAGGCTGCTTTCGAGCAAGAACGCCAGCGTTTCCAATCGGTACTGCGCAGGGCCGGGACAAAAGCTGAAAGCTAAACCTGAAAACGGCGGTCAGATTTCACCACAGAGTGCACAGAGTACACAGAGGGAATGAGCTGAGAGGAATTTTGTGTCTGAACATTGCCACCCGTAGCATGGGCTTCCAGCCCATGGACTGCGCCGCAGCGGACTGGGCGCCCATGGGCGGGAACCCCATGCCACAGCCCCACCCTCTGTGCCTCTGTGGTGATTCAGACTCGCCGTATTTAGGTTCAGAATTCTCCGCTTGTCAGCCCCCGACGGCTATGCCAGTTTGGCCTCGCATTTCGCGGGTATAGCTTAGTGGTAAAGCTCCAACCTTCCAAGCTGGCTATGCGGGTTCGATTCCCGCTACCCGCTCCAGCTCCCAGCATTTGTCCGGGCTTCCGGGCCGATACAGCCACCCGGAACAGCCCAAACGGGTGACGGAACGGGAATAAAAATTGGCCCACTGCCGCCCTTAGCCGCAGTTTCCGGAAGATGTGCCACGCATGAGCCTTCGCAGCCGCGTCGACACCCGCTAGCGCCCATCATCTGCGTTAATCTGCGCGTCATCTGCGGATCAACCCATGATCGGGGGGGCTGAGGAAATGAATCCGCAGATGCCAGGCAGATTGACGCAGATGATGGGCCATGTTGGTGAGCTTGGGTTGCTCGACCAGCCCGCGCCAGGCATTTGGGTTAGTCGTTGTGGTGGTGATCCCGGGCATGGCGCTGGGCATCCCGAGCATCTTCCCTTGCCCGGCCTGAGTGGCGCAGATCACTAAGCGCGTGTTGGATGTCCCGAGGGTCGCCGGTGTGAATGGCACGATCCAATGCCCGCTCGGCGTGGCGCCGGTCCTCGCGGGCATGCTCCGTTAAGATTTCGGCACGAACGTGATCTTCGTAATGGTGCTCCTCGCGATCATGAGCGCGAGCAGACGGCACCGTGAAACCAACGAGGCTGAAAGCCAGCAGCGGCAAGACCGAGGAAAGATGGATTGTTTTCATTCCCGTCTTGGACGCACGCCTGGTTCAACCATTCAATTAAACTGATGAATGCAGCTCTCCAGGCGCTCACGACGATCCGGTGCTCGGGTAAGGGCGCCCGGCCCATGGTCCCGCACGGGTTCCGGCCTCTCTTTGGCTCGGAGCAAAGGCTGGCTTCACGAGCTTCCTGAGTTCCCTGCGAGGAGGCGCTCCGGTCCGGCGAATCCTGCGTTTACCGCAGGAACATTGACTGCCGCGGCGTCCATCCAAGCGCCGCAGAACCCATTTTCAGACGAGCCTCCGGCAAGACGGATTCTACTCCCCAGGCAAGAGATGAACGCGCCTCACTCGCCCTCAGCTTGATATGATTCCAGCGCCCTTCGGTCCGCCTTGTCTCTGGGTTGGAAGCACACGGCACAACCAGTGTAGTCCGCGTCAGGCGATGAGATTGGTTCCCTCGGCCCCGAACCCGCGGCTCCGCTGCATCTCGAGCATTTCCGGGGTATATGTGCCATCAGCTTCCGCCACCACAAAGGGCGCTTCTTCCTGCATCGGCCCGTTCCAATCCAGCCGGGCCGAGTAGAGTGAAAAAAGGGCGGGCCGGTCCCTGCGCGGATACACATCCCGCACGGTGACGATTCGAAAGCCGGTGGCGTGCACTAGATCGATACACCGCGCTTTTTGTTGGAAGGGGAAACAGAACACGAAAACCCCGCCCGGTGCCAGGTGGCGCTCGGCGGCTTGGGCGTAATCCCCGACATGTCCCCGAAGCTCGAACCGGGCATGGGCTTTCTGGGTGTCGGCGGGCAGGGTGCCACCTTGGATGGGGAAATAGGGCGGGCTTCCGGTGATGAGCGGAAATTTCCGGGGCAGATGGACCTCGCGGATATCCGAGTGAAGTGTCTCGACCCGGGATTGGAGCTCGTTGCAGGCGACGTTGGCCTGCAGAAGGCCATAACTGACATCTTGAGCTTCAATACAAGTGAGCCTCGCGTGCCCGCCCAAGCCCCAGAGCACCACAAGCCCCACGGTGCCCACACCGCTGCCCAGATCCAGACAGGTGGTTGCCGAAGGCGCCTTCTCGAGCGCATACCAAGCCGTGGTCGCGTCATCAATGGAATGACGGTGCCCCCGGATGCGTTGGAATATCCGCAGCGGTCCTGTCAATCCGCTGATGGACACCGGAAAGCCTAGCTCAGCCTCCAACGAGGCTTTCCTGTGTGTGAATCTTTGGTGACGGGTCGGCACGGCGCAGTAAAATCTGAAAAGCGGAAAGCGAGAGGCCTGAGAACAAAAAGCTAAATATGAAAAGCGGGAAGCTAAAACAGCGCCGGCGGCGAACCGCAGGATGGCCGGGGCCGCCATGTGGCACGGGCTTCCAGCCCGTGGACGAACGCGTGTTGCGACAGCAGAGGGGACGGCCCATGGGCTGGAAGCCCATGCCAGTGCGAGTGTACATACATGAAATCAACAGGTGAAAGTCCAAGTCATCCCGAGACGAGAACCGGGAGAG
>JAYVTN010000091.1:0-4762 GCA_043788785.1 Spartobacteria bacterium
TCCCGTTGGGGCGACCCGATTCCCGTTGGGGCGACCCGATACCCGTTGGGGCGACCCGATACCCGTTGGGGCGACCCGATACCCGTTGGCAAGTGCCGCAACGGGTAAGTTTTTGTCGGCAGAAGCCGGTCGAGGCGATTTTTACTTTTGCCATATCAGGCTGCGCCCCTACTGTGCGCCGCGTGATTGACCGCTATACCCTTCCGGAGATGGCCGCCATTTGGGCGGACCAGCGCAAATACGAAATCTGGCTCGAAATCGAGACCTTGGCGTGTGAAGCCCAGGCCGAAATCGGGGTGATCCCGAAGGAGGACGCCCAGACCATCCGTAGTAAGGCCAAATTCGAGCTCCAGGAGATCTTGGAGATCGAAAAGCGCACCAACCACGACGTCATCGCGTTTTTGGAGAATGTGGCCAGTTATGTGGGGCCAGCGTGCCGTTGGATGCATCAGGGGATGACCTCCTCGGACGTGTTGGACACCACATTGGCGGTCCAAATGGCCCAAGCCTCCGATCTCCTGATCCAGGATCTCAAGGACCTGCGCGAGGTCGTCGCACGCCGGGCCCGGGAATTTAAAACAACCCCCATGATCGGGCGCAGCCATGGGATCCATGCGGAGCCGATCACTTTCGGGCTCAAACTGGCGCTCATGTACGATGAGTTTGGCCGTTCGCTGGAGCGCTTGGAGCAAATCCAGCCGCGTATCCGGGTCGGGAAGCTTTCTGGTGCCGTGGGGACCCACGCCCATCTGGACCCACGGGTCGAAGAGAGTGTTTGCAAGAGCCTAGGGCTCCAGGCCGCTAAATTGAGCACCCAAGTCGTCCAACGCGATCGGCACGCGGAGTTCATGATGACCTTGGCTCTGATTGCCTCCTCCATCGACCGCTGGGCCACCGAGTTCCGGCATCTCCAACGCACCGAGGTGCTCGAGGTCGAAGAATATTTCTCCGTCGGCCAGAAAGGCAGCTCTGCCATGCCCCACAAGCGCAACCCGATTACCGGGGAAAAGCTCAGCGGATTGGCTCGGATCCTTCGAGGGAATGCCATCGCGGCCCTGGAAAACGTGCCGCTTTGGCACGAACGCGACATCAGCCATTCGTCGGTGGAGCGGGTGATCATGCCCGACTCCTCGATCCTGTTGAATTACATGCTGGTGAGCCTGCGCAAGTTGGTGGATCGCTTGCTGGTCTATCCGGAGAACATGGAGCGCAACCTGCGGATTACCAAAGGCTTATACTTCAGCCAGACCATCCTGCTTAAGCTCACCGAGCGCGGCTTGGAGCGCAAGGACGCCTACGAAGCCGTCCAGCGCGCCGCAATGAAGACCTGGCAGGGCGAGATATCCCTGCAGGAGAACCTCGCCGCTGAGCCCGCCATTTCCGCGGTTTTGGGTAGGGAAGAGATCGACAAGCTCTGTTCACTGGAAATCCATTTTGCCCACGTCGATAGCACTTTTGCCAAGTTAGGCCTGTAATCGCCCGGTGCGGGGAATCCCTGTGTGCATGGTACACGGCCAAGGCGCTCTCAGTTCCGAATAAAAACAACGGGTTCTCCCTTTCCTGCTAACACTCAAAGGGTATTGTGCTGCTCGATTTTGTACTGGACTCGATTATGACGCGGAAATTTGCCCTGCCTTTAGCTGTTTTATGTTTGCTCGCTCTCGTGCCTTTGGGCGGATGTAGCCGTCTCAAGCGCTTGCCTTTTCTCGACAAGAGCAAGCAAGCGGAAGCCACGCCGGCTCCGGCCCAAGCCAAGCCATCGGTCCAGCCCGCTCCGGCCGCTGTTGAGCATCAAGCGCAGTCGGGAGTTGCGCCCCAGGGTGCCAAGCAAGAGGTCAATACCAAGGCTTCCGCGATGGTCCTTTGCTATCACCGGTTTGAAGATCGGCCCAAGGATTCCCTTGCAATCAAACCCTCAGAGTTCGAGTCCCAGCTTCAACTTCTCAAGGAGAACGGTTTCAGCGTGATTTCAATGTCCGACTTTCTGGCCTGGCGTCGGGGGACGAAAGATATACCGGTCAAAAGCTGCGTGATTTCCATCGATGATGGATACCGTTCAGGCTACGAGGTGGCATGGCCGCTTTTGAAGAAATTCGGGTATCCGTTCACAATGTTCGTATACACCAACTATGTCCGGGGACAGCCCCGGGCGGGGGGCCAGTCCATCTCCTGGGAGGAGTTGGCCGAAATGCGCGATGCAGGGGTCGACATCGAGTCACATACGGTATCGCACCTGGATTTACGTGTGAAAAGAGGCAAGACGCCCGCGCAGTTCGAGCAATGGGTGCGCGAGGAGTTGGTCAACTCCAAGAAGATGATCGAGAGCCAGTTAGGGATCTCGGTCAAATGCTTGGCTTATCCTTATGGCGGCCATAATGCCGAGGTCCGGCGCATTGCGATGGAAGTCGGTTATGACCTCGCCTTTACGGTGTATGGCCAGCGCTTGACTTACCATAGTCCCGCCGACCAGTTGGGCCGGTACGCCATCGAAGGGGCTAAACCGCAGATTTTCCAGTCCGCCCTGAAAATGATCGGCGGCGGTGGGGGCGCAGGAGAAGACATCTCCACGGTCGGCCATCTAGCGGCGTCCTCGATGATCACGCAACCCATGGACGGGGAGACCGTCACGGAGGCGCGGCCTAAGTTGAAGGCCAACATATCGGGAATGGCCGCCCAAGGAGCGGTGGAGCCCGGCAGTATTGAGATGCGTCTAAGCGGGGTGGGCCCCGTACCGGTGACGTATGATCCCGCGAGCGGGATCGCGGAAGGCACTCTTTCGGGCGACCTCAAAGAGGCGAGTTATACGGTCATTCTCTCCGCCAAAAGCGCTGGACGCCGGGTGGAAGCCCGCTGGAGCTTCAATTTCAGCCGGAGCGGACAAGCGCCAGCTCCGGAACCACCACCCGTTGCGCCAGTGGCAGTTCCGGTAAAAGGCAAAAAGCGCTGAACAAAAGGCTAAAAGCTAAAACGCTGGAGGCGGCCCTTCGGGTGACCTGCCGCGACGCTGTTTTAGCTTTGCGCTTGGGCTTTCCTCTTTCCGCTTTTCAAATCCAAGGCTAAGCTGGTCTTCTTTTCCATGTTTTCACTGCTCTCAGACAAGCTTCAGGATATTTTCAAGGACCTGCGTGGCCACGGGAAGATCTCGGAGACCAATGTCACCGACGCGATGCGGGCTGTCCGCATGGCTTTGCTGGAAGCCGATGTGGATTTCAACGTCGCCAAAGGCTTTATC
The DNA here is from genome assembly GCA_043788785.1 of Spartobacteria bacterium. GTDB lineage: Bacteria > Verrucomicrobiota > Verrucomicrobiia > Chthoniobacterales > Chthoniobacteraceae > CAIURC01. The sequence continues at coordinate 3,233 of JAYVTN010000091.1, forward strand.
GCCCGGGTCAAAGAAAAGGCATTGGGCGAGGAAGTGCTCAAGAGCGTTACCCCGGGCCAGCAGATTGTTAAGATTTTCCATGATGAACTGACGGCCCTTTTGGGTGGGGACAGCTCGCCGTTGAATCTCGAAAAGCCGGCCCGGATCCTGATGGTGGGTCTCAATGGAGCGGGTAAGACGACCTCATCGGCTAAACTAGCCAATTTGTTGAAGAAGCAGGGTCGCTCCCCGTTGTTGATCGCGTGTGACTTATACCGGCCAGCGGCCATCGAGCAGTTGGCTACCCTGGGTCGCCAGATCGGTGTTCCCGTCTTTATTCCTGCCCCCGGGGAAACCGATTTGCTCAAGACCGTGAAGGCTGCGGCCGAATGGGCCAGCCAGCAGGCCGGGGATGTCGAAATTTACGACACGGCAGGCCGTCAGGAAATCGACGAGGTCCTCATTGCGGAGGTCAAAGCGGCAAAAGAGTTTCTCAAGCCCCAGGAAGTGTTGCTCGTGGCCGACGCAGCCACAGGCCAGCAGGCCGTCAGCGTGGCCACTCATTTCCACCAGGCTTTGGAAATTTCCGGGTTGATTCTCACCAAGTTGGACGGGGATGCCCGGGGAGGGGCTGCTCTCTCCATGCGGGAAGTGACCGGACGCCCGATCAAATTCGCGGGAGTCGGCGAAAAGATTGATCAATTCGAGCTCTTTCACCCTGATCGCTTGGCGGGAAGGATTTTGGGCATGGGCGATATCGTGGGCCTGGTCGAGAGGGCTGCTGAAGCCATCGACGAGGAGGAAGCCGCCCGGATGGAAGAGAAGATGCGCACGGCATCCTTCGATCTCAACGATTTCCTCTCCCAGTTTAAAATGATCCGTAAACTTGGTCCTTTGGAGAATATCCTTGGCATGTTGCCCGGGATGTCTAACCTGAAGGGCTTTTCGGTAGACGAAAAACAGATGAAGCGGGTTGAGGCCATTGTGCTCTCGATGACGCTGGACGAACGGACCAACCCGGACATTCTAAATGCCCGCCGTCGCCAGCGGATTGCCCGTGGAAGCGGTGTTTCGGTGACCGAAGTTAATGACCTACTTCAGCGCTTCGGCCAAATGCGGAAGATGATGAAAGATATGGGTCGAATGAAGAAGATGATGTCGCGTCCAGGCGCGCAGCGTCGCTTCAAGATGCCGCGTTAGAAATTTAGAACAACCCACAACCCGTTAAGAATCCACGACCATGTCCGTCAGCATCCGTCTCCGCCGCGAAGGCACCACCAATCGTCCATATTACAAAGTTGTCGTCGCCGACCAACGCAGTCCCCGGGACGGCAAGTTCCTTGAGATCATCGGCAACTACGATCCTAAGAAAGAAGGCGACAATGCCAATATCGACGTCTCCCGCGCCGATTATTGGATCAGCAAGGGCGCTCAGCCCAGCGATACCGTCCGCAGCCTGATCAAAAAGGTGCGTAAGATCGCTGCCGCCGCCAAGTAGTCGCTCAAAAGCTTTAGAAGGAATTCCTATGCACCAAGCTGCGATGCAGGAAT
>JAYVTN010000092.1:0-3289 GCA_043788785.1 Spartobacteria bacterium
TGTAGGGTGGCGCAATGGTTTCTTGGCTTTGAATGACCGATTCAAAAAAACGTTTCCCAGCTGCCCTCTGTGCGGGGGAAGTGGAAACATCTCCGGTTCATGCACCGGTATTGACGTTGGTTATACGTCCGGTACGGGCCGCTTCGTAGATTGCCAACACCAGAGCGACTGCGTTTCGCGCTTCGGCTCCTGGAATCATCGGGGGACGCCCTTCAAGAAGGGCCACGGCGAGATCGTCCACGAGTTGATTGTGTCCGGAATGGCTCATGGCCTTGGGATCCGATGTGCCCCCTGTGATTGATGGCGCCTCTGGGGAATTGAGCGCGTTCTCGTCCCCGGGTTCGGGTTCGGCAAACTCCCAGCGCAGGATCTGGTCGTTGACCAGGACCGCTGAGCCTCGGTCGCCCAGGATCTCGATCTTTAGATCCGAACCCGGATAGCAGGAAGTGCCGGCCTCGATGACTCCCAAGGAGCCGTTCCCAAATCGCAGGGTCGCAGCCACGGTGTCTTCGGCTTCGATGCCTTCATGGGCCCGCGTGGCGGCGAAAGCGGAAACTTCCTTGGGCAAACCTACCAGCCACTGCAGTAAATCAACCGCATGGATCCCCTGATTCATCAAAGCTCCGCCGCCGTCGAGCTTCCACGTGCCTTTCCAAGTGGAGGAGGTGTAGTAACTCGGCTCTCGCCACCATTTGATATAGGCGCTGCACAACGTCAGTCGCCCGAACCGGCCTTGCTCAATGGCAGTCTTCAGCAGGCGGGCACCGCGGCCAAGGCGCATCTGGAAGATTCCTGCCAACAGCGCGTTGCCGGAATTGGCAGCAGCCAAAATGCGGTCAACCGCTTGCAAGCTCACTTCGAGCGGCTTCTCACAGAGCACAGCTTTGCCGGCTTCCAGCAAGGGGACTGCGACATCGGCATGGGAGCCGCTCGGAGTTGTGATGCAAACTGCTTGGATATCGGGATCATCCACCAACTCTTGGATGCTAGAGGCCGCCTTGCATGCGTGGCGGAGCGCAAACTCCTGGGTCGAGGCCGTTCGCCGGGAAAAAGCAGCCCGCAACACCGCGTTGGGGGAATTCTTGATGGCATTCGCGTGCACCTCGGCAATCATTCCGGAGCCAACGATTGCGAATCCAATCGGGTGGGTCATGAATCCAGCGAGGGGCAGGGCTTGCCTTGGTAGCGACTAGCGCTGCTCGATGGGCACGACTTGCTTGCCCACTTCTGGGCCAACATACTCGCTCAGCGGCCGGTAAAGCCGGTTATCCGCCAACTGTTCCAGCACGTGCGCTGTCCAACCGCTCATGCGTGCGATGGCAAAAATCGGCGTGAACAGGTCAGTGGGGATGCCCAGGGAATAATAAACCGTGGCCGAGTAGAAATCGACATTGGCGTTGAGTTGCTTGCGCTCCTTCATGATGGAGGCAATGCGCTCGGACATCTGGATCCATTTGGAATCTCCCAACTTCTCTGAAAGCTTGATGGCCATAGCCTTCAGATGAGGTGCGCGAGGGTCAAGGACCTTGTACACGCGATGGCCGATCCCCATAATTTTTTTCTTCTGGGCTAGCGCATCCTCGATCCAGCTGTCCACGTTTCCCAAGGACCCGATTTCCTGGAGCATGTGGATGACGCCTTCATTGGCGCCGCCGTGGAGGGGGCCTTTAAGGGCTCCGATAGCGGCGCTGATGGCCGAGTACATGTCGGAAAGAGTCGAAGCAACCACGCGTCCGGTGAACGTGGAAGCATTGAAGCCATGTTCAGCATGGAGCACATAGGCTACATCCAAGGTTTGGACGGCTTCGGCCGCGGGTTCCTCGCCGGTTGCCAGCCACAGGAAATGAGCGGCTTCACTGAGGTCCTTGCGGATAGGAGGGAACTCCAAGCCTTGGCGGGAACGATGGAAGTAGGCCGCCACAATGCCAATCTGGGAAACCAGTTTGATGGCAATGGCTTGGTTCTCACTCATGTCTAAGTCATGGCGCACGGTGGGGTAACAGCCCAGCATGCTCACGACCGTGCGCATGATATCGATAGGAGCCGCCGTCTTGGGCGCCTTGCGTAAAAAATCAATGACCCCTTCGGGTAACTCGCGTTCGGCACGCAAGGCTGTGGTCAGCTTCTGAAGCTCCCGCTGGTTGGGCAAACGTCCATGCCAAAGAAGGTGCACGACTTCCTCGTAGCTCACTTTCCCTGCGAGCTCGTTGATGTCGTATCCGCAATAGATGAGTTGGCCGATGTCCCCGCGGACGTCGCCAATACGGGTTTCGGCGGCAACGATTCCTTCTAGACCTCGTGAGATGACTGGCATGATGAGTGGGTTGTTTGAGAGAGTTAAAATCGCACCGGCAATTGGGGATTACGCGCGGCTTTTGAGAACCGCGATAAGGGTTTCGGCCATGGTCGCGGGCGTCTCAGCCACTGCGATTCCGGCAGCCTTGAGGGCGGCAATCTTGTCTGCGGCCGTGCCTTTTCCTCCGGAGACAATGGCTCCGGCGTGTCCCATGCGACGCCCGGGAGGCGCGGTAGCTCCTGCAATGAATGCTGCGATGGGCTTCTTGCAGTACTCGGCAGCCCAAGCTGCGGCTTCTTCCTCGGCAGTTCCGCCGATTTCGCCGATCATGATGATGGCTTCAGTTTCGGGATCGTCGTTGAACATCATGAGCACGTCCTTGTGGGAGGTGCCGTTGACGGGATCCCCACCGATCCCAACGCACGTGGACTGGCCATACCCGCGGGCGCTCAATTGCCAGACGGCTTCGTAGGTCAACGTGCCGCTCCGGGATACGACGCCGATGCTCCCTTTTTTATGGATGTAACCGGGGGCGATCCCGATCCGGCAGCCGCCGCTGGAGTTGGGCCCGTCCCCAGGAGTCACCAGACCGGGACAGTTGGGGCCGATCAGGCGTGTTTTGGAACCCACCATCGCGCTCTTCACGCGCACCATGTCGAGCACGGGAATCCCTTCGGTGATTGCCACCGCCAGAGCCAACCCTGCATCCACGCCTTCCATGATCGCGTCAGCAGCGAAGGGGGGCGGGACGAAAATGACGGAAACCGTTGCGCCCGTCTGCCGGGCGGCTTCGCTCACAGTGTCGAAGATCGGCACTTTGTGGCCGTTGTGCTTGAATGTCTGGCCCCCTTTGCCTGGCGTGACGCCGGCTACCAGTTGCGTGCCGTATTCAAGCGAGAGCTTTGCGTGTCGGGATCCGAAGTCGCCAGTGATGCCCTGGACGAGGATGCGGGTTTGAGGTGTAACGAGAATTGCCATGAGAAAAGGTGGGCT
>JAYVTN010000093.1:0-2783 GCA_043788785.1 Spartobacteria bacterium
GAGCTTGAAGTTAGGGCTCCCGTAGCTTGCGGACCGTTTATAGTTCCACTGGGTAAGGATCAGGTTGTCCTGAGTCACCGAAGCTGGGTTGAGCGGGACTGCAAAACGCAGCAGTAACCCTTTGGAACAGGAGCGGGCCTCGACGGGCGTGGCGATCGGCGAACCGGCCAGACGCACCCGTGCGAGACCCCAATTGGTGCTGGTGCGGGAATCGTAGATCTGAAAGCCGCAGACGAAGAGGGCGTTGCCATCCGGGTGCATTCGGCCTTGGAGCAGGGGGATGTTGGTGTCCATTTGCATGGGGATGACGGCCCCTTGTGGGATGGGGGCTTCCAGATCCGGGCTGATCAGGAAAAAGCCCCCGCTGCCATAGGACAAGTGCAAGAGCCCACCATTGAGCGCTCCCATCCCCTCGCCTTGGATCCACACTTCCGAGGAGGACGAATTATCGACGGTATGCGGGATCCACACGAGTGGCGGGGTCAGCTTGGCCGGATTGACTTCTCCGAACCCGAAGTTGTCTCCGCGCCGGATGAGGTAGCATGGGGAAGAGGGGATGAAATGGCCCTGCTGGTCGGTGCCGGTCACGACCCCCGACTTTGGGTTCACGGTCACATAGGGCTCGCGCGCATGGGTGGAAAAAATTTCAATGGAACGCCCGTCTGGGGCGAACCGGGTGATGGCGCCGGTGAACTCATTGCCGGCGCCGCCCATGGCAATCCCTCCTTGGGAAACGTAAGTGGAACCATCCGGGCCCACATCCATGTCGAGGGGGAACGAGCGGGTGCTCTGACTCTGGCGCACCAAATCACTGAAGTTTTCATACCAATCGGCCTCCCCGTTGTTGTCCCGATCCCGGAGGCGGACTAGCCCGTTCTTGGTGGCCACTTGAACCACATCGCCAATGACTGCCAGCGATAAGGGTTCACTCAGCCCGGAAGCAAATCGTTTCCAGGTCAGCTTGCCCACGGCGCTGGCCTTGAGACCGTCTACCAGCCATACATCCCCGTCATAGGTGACCACTGCCGCGCGGTCCGGACTCAGGAAGGCGATGTCGGCCGTACGAATCTTGCGCTTCCATGGATTGTTTTCCGGAATCTCGATGCGATCCAAGGCCAAACCGTTGGCCACCACGTCCTGCATACGGACGGAAGCACTGATCTCCTGTGGCCAACGCTTGGCTGTTCCCGATTCGGGCGCAGGTGCAGATGCGGGCAAGCTCTCCCGCAGAGCCTCGCTGTCCGGGTCCGGGTCGAGCACGAACGCCATGCTCACCTTCTGGGTTCCCGGCCCGGGCGCCAGTTGGGCCACCAATTCCCCATTATGGGTGATTAGTTCCAGCGCGGGTTCGTTGGTGAGAACCGCGATCTTGCTTTTGGCGAGGGCCGTTTTAGCCCCCATGAGCTGCCATGGTTCTTCGGAGCTTCCGATTGCGAAGTAGATCCGCTCCCGGTGGGCACCCACTTCCAAATGGCGCACCACCACCTCCTTGGTCCCCATCTGACGGGCTTCGTACCATTCGCTGATCGCCGTGCCTCCACACGTGTAGCGAAGAATCGCGGGTCCCGTGGCACCGGTCTGGATGCCTTCGAAACGGGCTGTTTTTGCTGGAAGCGGTCCCCTGCCCAGCTCCCCTTTGGGCGACGGTGCCCGGGGGTCCGCGAAAAGGGCCTCCAAGGAAATGGCGACTCCTGGATGGAGCCCGGTGCCCAGATGGACGGGGCCATTGGGTCTGGGATGCTCGGAGTTAGCCTTGTGATGGGAATCCGCGTAAGAAACCTGCGCCATGGTGAGCAAGGAAATCACGGGTTGCCCCTTGGGACTTGTCCAGAAACCGGCCAAACGCAGCAGGTCTTGGTCGAAGGCCACATTGAGATTGCCAGCCAGCGGACACACGATCCCGCGTACCGCGAAGTTCTCGCCGCTCCGGCTCGGGAATTCGAGTGGACTCTGGTAAAAGGGAAAGCCGGGTTCGAAAAAGGAACCCAGGTCTGCGGGGCCGGCATTGGTTTCGGGGCTGAAAATGCCCATGAAAGTGGCAAGGGCGGCTCCAAAGGCAATGTGGGATGAAATGACTTTCATGTAGGGAGAGAGAAGCAGCGGGCCAGCCGGGAATCAGTGGCCAACGCTACCAAGTGCCGGTGGGGGAGTGCAACCGTGGCGCATGACGTGAAATTAGGACGCCCTTTCCGGGCTCCGCCGTCGGTGGGGTCGCGTCCCAGGGCGTTGCCCCACAAGCGCTAATTTGGCGGCGGGTGGCATGCTAAAGCCTGAACTCCGAACCGTCGGATCGGAGCGCTCCGGGGTTCGGAGTTCAGGCTTTAGCCTCTTGAAGGCGCCGCCAAGTTAGCGCCTATGTCGGCGTTACCCTGGGCTGGAATAGAACAGGCCGTTGGCCTTCCGGAGACGCCCTTTTATCCTAAATCCGGCGGTGAGAGGCGCGGGCCGATCGGCCCCAAACCCGGCCCCCACCCGACCCAACGGTCCCCATCTCCCCTGATAAAGTGGCAGACACTTGGTCCTCCGGCCGACACTTGGTCCTCCGGCCCCCCCTGACACGTGGCAGACACTTGGTCCTCCGGGCCGCGACGGGCAACCGGAAGGTTCGAGTTGCAAGCCAACGGGGACGAGCGCCTTCTTTAGGCTTGGTGTGAAATGCCAAGCGAACCCGAAGGGTTCCCAGAAAGTAGCCGGGGGTCGAGCGTAGCGAGACCCCCGGATGGCCAATCGAACCGAGGTTCACCCCGGAGGGGTGACAGAAATGGCCCTTCCGATCGATTAGC
>JAYVTN010000094.1:0-1604 GCA_043788785.1 Spartobacteria bacterium
CTGGCTTTTTTCAGGATGGAATTGTACCGCAGCAACATTCTCCCGGGCAACACTCGCGGCAAAGAGCTCCCCGTAATCGGATCGCGAAGTGACCACTTGCGGGTCCTCGGGCACTGGAAAATACGAGTGGACAAAATAGACGTGCGGCTTGGGAGGAAGCCCCCGCCAAAGCACGTAATCCGGGTTGGCCACCTCCAAGCTGTTCCAGCCAATCTGGGGCACCTTCAAACCGGGAGTGGTAAACTTTTTGACGTTCCCCCGGAAATATCCGAAGCCGTGTACGCTAGGGGATTCTTCACTTTGATCGAAAAGCAATTGGTAGCCCACACAGATGCCCAGGAAGGGTTTGCCGGAGTCCAGCCATCGAGCCAAGGGATCCCAGAGTTGGCGCGATTGGAGGCCGTGGACACAGTCCCCAAAAGCGCCTACGCCCGGGAGAACCACGGCCTTGGCCTGGTCGAGTCGGGCGGGGTCGGAAATTAGCTCCACATCGGCGTTCTCGTGCCTCAAGGCGTTGAGAACGCTTTGGATGTTACCGCTGCCGTAATCGATTAACGCAATCATGAGGAGTACACGAAATCTGAGGATGCCATGCCCAATGACGCGGCTGACCCTTAGGGCACTGTTCGAGATCTAGAGGGTTCCTTTGGTGCTGGGGATTCCTTGAACGCGCGCATCGATCTGGCAGGCGCTATCAACAGCCTTGGCCAAGGCTTTGAAGACGGCTTCGGCCATATGATGGGCATCGCGTCCGTAGAGAACCTCGACGTGCAGGTTAATTCCCGCATGGACTGTAAACCCCCGTAGGAATTCTTCGACCAATTGGAAAGGGAATGTGCCGATCGCACCGACGTTTTGTGGTGCGCGATATTCCAGGAACGGCCGACCACTGAAATCCACGACGGCCCGCACGAGGGTCTCGTCCATGGGAACATAGGCCGATCCGTAGCGGCGGAGACCGCGCTTGTCGCCCAAAGCGCTGGCAAAGGCCTGCCCCAGGGCGATCCCGGTATCCTCGACCGTATGGTGGAAATCCACCTCGATATCCCCATCGGCTTTGACTTCCAGATTCACCAGACTGTGCCGGGCAAAGAGCGTCAGCATGTGATCGAAGAAAGGGATTTTCGTCGCGATCGTGCTCTGGCCGCTGCCATCCACCGCGAGGGTGACGGCAATGTCCGTTTCGTTGGTTTTCCTGTCAATGTGAGCTCTGCGGTCCATGGAACGGGGGATTATGGGGATTCTTCGGCATTCCGCCCACTTATTTTTCAGTCACCGGAAAAGCCAAACTTTGAGAGGGGATCGGGCTTATAGACCGGATCAGGGGCGCGATTGCAGCGAATACTTTTCGGTTGTTTGTTGGTGGTTTTGGGCACGGAGTCCCCGCTTATCTTGGCCTCATTGTAGGTCCAGCGGGCTGGGCGCCCTGCTGCGGGGCGCTTGATGACGTGCGTCTTTGCGTGAGCCTTCCGTTGAGGATTCGAACGGAGCTTTGGTCTCACGCAAAGACGCAAAGACGCCAAGATTTCCTCTGGCAGGCCATTTACCACCCGAGGCATCCACCACCAATTTGCCGATCTCATTCTCAATCATCTTTGCGTCTT
>JAYVTN010000095.1:0-4363 GCA_043788785.1 Spartobacteria bacterium
CCAGTTCCACGAATTCCCGTACGGTATGGGTCTCGTTGGTAGCCAGAACGTAATCATCGGCTTCCTCCTGCTGGAGCATCCGCCACATGCCTTCGACGTACTCGGGCGCATAACCCCAGTCGCGTTTGGCATCCAGATTCCCAAGGTAGAGCTCCTTCTGCTTGCCCTTTTTGATTGCCGCCACCGCCCGGGTGATCTTCCGGGTCACAAAGGTCTCTCCCCGCCGCGGACTCTCGTGGTTGAACAAGATCCCGTTGCAGGCGTACATCCCGTAGCTCTCCCGGTAATTGACGGTCGCCCAGTACGCAAACACCTTGGCCACCGCGTACGGGCTGCGCGGATAGAATGGTGTGGTTTCCACTTGGGGCACTTCCTGCACCTTGCCGAACATCTCGCTTGAGGAAGCCTGGTAAAAGCGGGCCGGCACCTTGGCTTCGCGGATCGCTTCCAAGATCCGGATGGTCCCCACTCCCGTCACATCGGCGGTGTACTCTGGAATGTCGAAACTCACCCGCACATGGCTCTGGGCGCCCAAATGGTAGATCTCCTCCGGCCCCACCCGGTCAATCAAGCGCGTGAGATTCAAGGAATCCGACAAGTCCCCGTAATGCAGGAACAGGCGCACACCGTTGAGGTGCGGGTCACTGTAGAGGTGATCGATCCGCGACGTGTTGAACGTACTCGCCCGCCGGATGATCCCGTGGACTTCGTACCCTTTCTCCAGTAGCAGGTCCGCCAAATACGAGCCGTCTTGTCCAGTGATCCCGGTGATGAGAGCCTTTTTCATAATCAGTTGCGTGGAAGTGGGATTATTGGGCCGCTGATTGGGCCCCCGCGTCTTTGGCCGCCACAGACCTCAGCGCTTCTTGCTGGGCTGCGAGCAATTCGATAATCCCTTTTTTGCCCAAATCCAACATGGCCGCCAGCTGTTCCCCGGAGAAAGTGCTTTCCTCTCCCGAGCCCTGGACTTCCACGAAATTGCCGTCTTCGGTCATCACGAGGTTCATGTCCACCGAAGCATCGCGGTCTTCGATATAGTTGAGGTCGAGCAAAGCCGCGCCGTCAACAATGCCCACGCTGACAGCCCCCACAAACTTCACAATCGGGTTTTTGGCGATCAGCTTGGCCGTTACCAAACGTTGGCAGGCCATGGCTGCGGCTACGCACGCGCCGGTAATTGAAGCCGTCCGGGTTCCCCCATCGGCCTGTAAAACGTCGCAATCGATCCAAAGCGTGCGCGCGCCCAATAGCTCCAAATCGATGGCTGCCCGCAGGGAACGTCCGATCAAACGCTGGATCTCGACCCCGCGCCCGTCCTGTTTGCCTTTGGAAATGTCCCGCGCTTTTCGTTGAAGCGTGGAGTAGGGCAGCATCGAGTACTCGGCCGTAATCCAGCCGCCGGTGACCTTTTGCTCCTTCATCCAGCGCGGAACGGCCTCATCGATGGTGGCACTGCAAATAACCCGCGTGTTGCCCGTGGCCACCAACACCGATCCGGTGGCGTGGGGGGCTATATCAGGAGTGAATGTGATTGGGCGCAGTTGGTCCGCAGCGCGGCCGTCGTTTCGAGTCATGGGGGGCGAACCCTAGAAGCTCGCGCCCGTAGGAGGCGAGCATTTTGCACCAACCCGTCGAATGGGCCCGTTCCAGCGTTGACCACCTGTACCCCGGCCCGTGAAACTCCCGCAATGAACGAAGCCATCATCAGCGTTCCCGCAACCTCCGCCAATCTCGGCCCCGGATACGATTGCCTAGGGGTCGCCCTGCGCCTGTACAACCGTGTCACGGTCCGGCGCGGGGGGCCGCCTCAAGCCCATGTCATGGGTTCGGATGCCGCCGCCCGCTTCTTTGCCGCCGCCAAAGTGGCGCCCTTTGCCTTTCATTGGGACATTGAAGGCGAGGTCCCCCAATCCCGCGGCTTGGGCAGCAGCGTGACCGTGCGTGCCGGTCTGATCCACGGGCTCAATGAACTCACGGGCTCGCCGCTCTCCAAACAGGCCCTGTTCGAGATCTGTGCAGGGCTCGAAGGTCACCCCGACAACGCAGCCCCGGCCGAATTCGGTGGCTTCACGGTAGCCAAAGCCAATGGCGCCCCGCTCCGGTGCCCGGTGGCTCCGGAGCTCCATTTCGTTCTGCTCATCCCCGATTTCGAAATCGCCACCCCGGCCGCCCGGGCCGTACTGCCCGCCAGCATCGACCACAAGCAAGCAGCCGCCTCCTGCGCAAACGCATCCCGGATCACGGCCGCCTTTGCTTTGGCCCAATACGAACTGCTTCGAGGCTGCTTCACCGATTTCCTCCACCAACCCTACCGCGAACCGCTCATTCCCATGCTGCCCCATGTCATCGCGGCCGCCGAAAAAGCCGGGGCCCTGGGCGGGTTTCTCAGCGGCTCAGGTTCGACCATCTGCTGCCTGAGCCTCACCGATCCCGAGCACGTCGCCGCTGCCATGCTTGGAGCCGCCAATCGGCCCTCCAAATCCATCATCACCTCGGCCGATAATATCGGCGCTACCCGCCTCTGACGTGTTCCGTCGCTGGCTGGAAGTCTTCGAGCAGTTCGCAATCGACGTAATCCTGGAGCGCCGGTACGGGAAACGCGCCGCCCTCCTGCGCTGGTTCCTCTACGCGCTCTCGTGGCTCTTCCGGACCGGCGTCCAAACACGGCTCTGGCTCTACCGGCACCGGTTCCTACGCGAGCGCACCCCGGGCTGCCTGGTCATTTCCATCGGCAACCTCACCGTGGGCGGCACTGGCAAGACTCCGGTTGTTGAAAAGTTCGCGCGCACCCTCAAGGACAATGGCCGCAATGTCGCAATCCTAAGCCGCGGTTATAAAAGTAAGAAGCCCCCTCTTCTGCGCCGCCTTCAGCGCAAGTGGCTGGGCATGGAGCGCAAAAAGCCCCGCATCGTTCACGACGGCGAACGCCTCCTCTTGGATTCCAGCTTTGCCGGCGACGAGCCTTTCATGCTCGCACGAAGCCTTAAGAACGTCATCGTTTTGGTAGACAAAGACCGCGTCAAAAGCGCCATCCACGCCATCCGCCACATGGGCGTCGACACCCTCATCCTCGATGACGGCATGCAGTATCTCCACCTCAAGCATCGCCTGGATATCTGCCTGATCGATTGCCAGGCACCTTTCGGAAATGAGTTCCTCCTCCCTCGGGGCACCCTGCGCGAACCGCCCTCCAACCTCCGCCGCGCCAGCTATATTTTCATCACCAAGAGCACAGCAGGAGGCAACACCGAGCTCATCCACCGGATCCGCAAATACAACCGGACCGCTGAAATCATCGAGTGCTCCCACCGCCCGCTCTACCTCCAGAACTTATATTCGGGTGAACGGCTTCCTTTGGAGTTCCTCCAAACCAAATACATCGGAGCCATCAGCGGGATCGCCCAGCCCGAGAGCTTTGAGAACAGCTTGCGCCGCCTGGGCTCCAACCTGGAAATCACCAAACGCTTCGCCGACCACCACCGGTTCACGGACAAAGAACTCCAGGAATTCATCGCCCGTTGCGTGCGACGCGACCTCGACATGATCGTCACCACTGAAAAGGACGCCGTCCGATTCCCGCACAAAGCCGAGAACCTGGAATTGCCCATCTTCTTTTTGCGGGTCGAGATTGAGATCCTCAGCGGCCACGAGAGTTGGGAGCACCTGGTCAACCGCATCTGCCAGCCCCAGCCCCTGCTCCCCCCCGAACGCTTCTTCGCGTAAGTGACCCGCACCAACCCGGATCGTTGAAAGGCGTCTCCTCGCGTAAATGTCCACGCCAACCCGGAGGGTTGCCAGACGCTTGTTCGCTTAGACGCCCGGCGCCAACCCGGAGGGTTGCCAGACGTCTGTTCGCGTAGACGCCCGGCGCCAACCCGGAGGGTTGCCAGAATGTAGCCGGAGGCTGAGCGAAGCGATGCCTCCGGTTTGCAACAAGATGCGTCCACCCGGAACGGGTGGCAGAACCATTGCGTGCTTTGGTGGGAGTGCTCCCACCCTTTCCGGGCCCTTTCTGGGTGGGTCGCGTCCTTTTCCCTATCAAGGGGCATCGCTTCCGCTCAGCCCGGCTACGAACTAGTGTAGTCCGCCGCAATTAGTGCAATGTATCGACCTTTTTTCTGGCGCGCTTCACTTTTTCGAAGATGTCGGAGGCCGTTCGCTTGTAGGTCCAGCGGGCTGGGTGCCCTGCTGCGGGGCGCTTGATGACGTGCGTCTTGGCGTGAGCCTTCCGTTGAGGATTCGAACGGAGCTTTGGTCTCACGCAAAGACGCAAAGACGCCAAGATTTCCTCTGGCGGGCCATTTACCACCCGAGGCATCCACCACCAATTTGCCGATCTCATTCTCAATCATCTTTGCGTCTT
>JAYVTN010000096.1:0-11467 GCA_043788785.1 Spartobacteria bacterium
GCAGCGGCGGGATCCGAGCCAGACCAGACGCCAAGGGCATTTTCGACTGCGCTGTTCCGCAGCGCGCCCGCGGGAAGCGATTGTGCCCAGTCGAGGGCCCCCCGCGGATCGTTTTGGCCCCAGCGCCAAAGGGTCGCGCGTATGGCAGTTTCGGGATTGAGGTTTTTTGGCAAAGCGGCTGCGGCAGCTGCGGCGGCACTCGGGTTCTGGCCGGCCCATTCGCCGAAGATGGCATAATAGGAATTACCGGAACGGCCATTGTTGGGGAACTGGTTGACGAACTGCAAGGCGCTGGGGGGGTCGCGCCGAGCTAAAGCGGTTGCCAATCCAGAAATTGCTTGGGTCCGTTCCTGCCCCATAGGGAGGGCGGCCACCCATGCCATGGCGGCCGTGGGATCGGTTGCCGTCCACGAGCTCAAAGCGGAGCTGAGGATTTTACTGCGGACCTGGTAGTCGGTGATTGTCAGCCCGTACTTGGTGGCTGCGACCGGGTCGGATTCGGCCCATCTAGAAACCAGGAGCGGAAGCAGGGTGTCGCGTTCGTAATTGGGCAGACGCCTAGCGGATTCCATTGCAGCGGGGATGTCGGCAGGATTCATCTGTTGGACAACCTCAATGAGATCGTGCATGCGCCGCATCTCGTTGGATTGGCCTAAAGCCGCAGCCAAGTTTGGGGAAACGCCAGAAGAGGCGTCTTGGGCGTCGGATTTCCGCTCCGCATACGAAGCTGTAAGGCCCGGAGCAGTGAGGGGCGTGTTGAAGGCAGAGACCCTGGAGGAGGGGATCGAAGTGGGGGCCGGCGTTGGCCGTGGATTAGCCATCCAATAACCTAAACCCCAGCCCAGAATAAGCGCGGATCCGCCGACGATGATAACAGGTTTGGGGGGCATAAGTGGGAGCGGAAGATGAAGTATGAAGTATGAAATATGAAGTATGAAGGATGAAGGGCGCGCTCGCGGCGATCCCCCGCGGGATTTGGCGCGATTTGAACGTTCATAATTCATCCTTTAACATTCACCCTGATTTCCCCCACCCACTTGCGGAGTTCCTTGACCGATTTGCGGAGTTCCCCGGCCGACTTGCGGGCTTCCCGGACCCAAAAACCTTTCCCCCTATCCCCGAGTTTCTCTTCCCGAGCCCGTTTGCTGAGTTGCCGGACAGACTTGCATGGTGGTTGTCGGAGGCTGACCCGGGCGGTGGTCCCCGTCAGTCAACCGTGGACCGGCGTTCTGGTGCGGGTCCAAGGGCTGGAAGCCCATGCTGCAGAGAGACGTCAATAGCTCAGCACTTTGGAGAGGAAGTCCCGGCATTCGCCGCTTTGCGGGGCCTCAAAGAGGTTCCGGGCCGGGCCGTACTCGAGAATTTTGCCCCCTGCAAGGAAGGCGGCGTCATCGGCCACGCGTTTGGCGAAGCCCATTTGATGAGTGACCAGCAGGAATTTGAGTCCCTCGTTTTTGAGTTCCTCGATGAGGTCGAGGACTTCGGCAGTCATTTCCGGGTCGAGCGCGGAGGTGGGTTCGTCCAGGAGCAGGAGCCTCGGCTTGATCGCGATGGCTCGAGCAATGGCGAGCCGTTGCTTTTGTCCGCCGGAGAGTTCCGCAGGTTTCTTGTAGGCGTGTGCACCGAGTTTGAATCGCTCCAAGCATTGGTTGGCGGTTTGAGCCGCAATCTGCGCGGACATGCCGTGAACCTTCTCCAAGGGTAGCGTGATATTGGCCAGCGCGCTGAGGTGGGGGAAGAGGTTGAAGGCCTGGAAGACGACACCGACCTGGCGACGGTGCTCCCAGAGGGCGGTCTCGGTGTTGCCGATGGGCCTGCCTTCGAGCTCCACATGCCCACTGTCCGGGATCTCCAGCCCGGCAATGATGCGCAGCAACGTCGATTTGCCTCCGCCCGAGGGTCCGATGAGTACCAAGGTGCGGAAGGACTCAAACCCGGCCGTGACGTGGTCGAGCACGGTGCGGCCTTGGAAAGATTTGGTAATGGAGTGCAGCTTGAGATTCACAGGGGGCGGAGGGGGAATGACCATTCACGAGGACGCGCTGCCCGGTCAGGATGCAGGGATCATGGGGGGAAGCCCAGGACGCATCCCTCAAGTCTCGTAACGGGCGCGGTGTTCAAGGTGCTGGGTCCACAAGGAAATGGGCAGGGTTAATAAGAGATAGCCGACGGCCACAGGCAGGTAGCTCTCGAAGGCCGAATAGGTGAACGAGTTGACCTCCTGGGCCGCCAAGGTGAACTCGCTCAGTCCGATGACTGAAAGCAGGGAGGAATCCTTGATGAGCGAGACGAATTGGCCAGCCAAGGGTGGCAAACTTTGGCGCAGCGCCTGGGGGAAAATGACGTAGCGATAGGTCTGGGCGGTGGTCAAGCCGATGGCACGGGCGCTTTCGAGTTGGGATTTGCCGACCGACTCGATCCCTGCCCGGATGATTTCAGAGATGTAAGCGCCGCTGAAGGCGGCAAGGATCAGCGGCCCGATGATGTATCGGTTATTGAAGGCCAAGGCTTGGCCGAACACGTAGAAATAAAACCAGATCTGGACGAGGAGCGGAGTGCCCCGGGTGATCTCTACCCATAGCCGGCTGGCGTCGGCGAGGACTGGGAGGTTGCTTCTGCGCGCCAGGGCCAAGAGGAGGCCAAGGGCGGTGCTTAGTGGGAGGGCCAAGATTGCGATCCCCAGGGTTGCGAGCCAGCCGCTCAGGAACAGGCGCCAATACTTGGCCACCGGCTTCCATGCCCAGTGATAGTCGAGAAAGTAGAAGGCAGCGAAGCAGAGGCCGGAGAGCAAGAGGACTGCGGCTGCGAAGCTGGCGACTTGCCCGGGAAGGGAGCGTTTGTGAGCGGCGGCCCAGGGAATGCTCACAGCGGCGAAGGCGCCCCGGGAGACGGCCGGAGGGCCGATTGCCAGATCCACTGCCACGGGATGGCTCCAAAGCTTAGGATCCAGTCATTGAACTGGCGCAAGCTCCAGCCCCTGCGCCCCACGAGATGGCCGTGGAGGCGTTCGAGTTCCAGTCGTCCCAAGAGATAGCTCATGGGAACGGTAGGCGCACTCGTATACCAGTTGACATCGGCCCGGGCACGGCCGGCTGTGAAGCCGACGCCCTCCTCCAACACGCGGCAGGCTGCCTTGTCGGTTAAAGTTCCGTCGTGGAGGCCGCAATCGATCACAATCCGATACGCGCGCCAGAGGGCGTCCTTCAGTTGGATCAATCGTGCTTCGGGGAGGTCGATTAGACCCTGTTCGACGCTCATCTTCTCACACCACATCGTCCAGCCTTCGTAAAAAATCGCATGGCTGCACAGACGGCGGATCCGGCTCGGGTGCCGGTTCTGGAGGATGAACTGCACGTGGTGGCCGGGATAGGCTTCGTGGGCGCAGGTGAGCTCCAGCCCGAAGTGTTGGCGCACCTCGGCTGCCTTTTTGAGGGGATCGGTGTGGGTGGCGCTCAGGTCGTTGACCCAGAAGATCCCCGTCTGGTCCTTGTCAAAGGGGCCAGGCTGGCTGTACGCAGCCGTCGGGAAATGGTGGCGCAGGAATTCGGGTACGAGCGTGACCTTGCAGCGTTCCCGGTCGGGAAATGTGACCAAGTCGGCCGATTCAAAGCCCGTGCGCACCTCGGTGGTCACCCGCTGGTATTCTTCGAGAAGCGAATGGGATTGCGGGATCCAACCTTGGGCGGCTTGCTCGAGGATTTGAGCTGCCTTCTTCCGGCCGAACTTCCGGGCTTCCGTGGCCAGTTGATCCTTTAGTCGGGCGACCAGATCCTCCCCCAATCCGCGCAATTCAGGGAGGGAATACGCCAGGCCGGTGTTCTCGCGGCTCAGGAATTCAAAGGCTTGCCTGCCGACCGCGAAGCCGTTGCGTGGTCCGGGTGTTCGGGCCGAAGCGGCGTCCGCGTATTTGGCAAAGGCACTGATTGCGGCCTGGACGAGAGCGCGGGTCTGTTCGGGACGAGGGGAGAGGAGGGCGAGTTGGTTTCCGAGATCAAGCAGGAATCCGTTGACGGACTGGCAGCTTTGGCGTGCCAACCGGGTCCACAAAGGGACAGGAAGTTGGAGGCACCGGGCACCTGCGGCCAAAAACCCGGGGATTTTGGCCAATCGGCTCTCGAGGGCGGGGCGTACCTGGGCCAACCGGTCAGCATTGCGGATGACGAGGTTGAAGAGGGAATTGATGGCCGCATCGCAATGGACCTGGGGGTCATTGCGCCAACGCTGGAGGGACTGGGTCCAGTGGAGGCCGGTGCGTAGTTGGGAGGTCAGGGCCCGTTTATCGAGCCAGAGATCGCCAAGGAAGACGTCATCGGGAAGGGCCTCGATGTCCCGCAAGGCGTCGGCTTGGAGCCGTCCGTAGGTTTGCCAGGTTTCGGGATCGTTTTTGCCCAGGTCACCATCGAACTGATGGAACCCCAAGTCGCTGGCTTGGTGGGGGAAAAGCTGCCAGGACGCCTCCAGATAGTTGTCGGCGACCGCTTGGAAACGCTTATGGGCGGGGTGCTTCATCCGGGAGTGTCGTGATGGCCTTGTTGATCTCTCGCGCCCAATCCCGGATCTTCTGGACGTCCTCGAACGGGATCGGGCTATCGACAGGCCGGGTGGTCAACTTCTGGATTTGTGCCACGTTGGATTGGATGGTGCGCAGGAGGGGGGTCGCGCGCAAGGTGGGGTTGAGTGTGGCGATCCGCTCCAGGAAGTAATCGAAGAGCTCGGGCTGGACCAAGGTGCGTGCGCGCTCGGGGCTATAGCTCTCGATAAGGACGCTGCTGGTGATCTCCAACGCCCGCACCCAGCCGCCCAGACTGACCAAGTGGGCGATTTCCTCGTCTTTAAGGGCCATCATACCCCCTTCGACATCGGCTTGGGCCTTGATCAGTTCGGTTTTGAGATCGCTCCAACGGTTGGTGGCCGCCAGTTCAATGACGCCTTTGCTGCGTTTGCTGATGGGATCGCCTACCCCTAAGCCTTTGGCCAGTCGTAGCAAATGACGGCCCACACTCTCGACCCGGGACTGCTTATTGGCGGCTACGGCGAGGAAACCATTTGCGATGGTTTGTCCGGCGCAAAGGGCTAACCGGGGCCGATCCTGGGGAATTGTATCGGGTAGATCGCGCCAAACCTTGTCAAAAGGAAGGGGTTTAAGTTCCTCGAGTTGATCGAACACGAGGGCAATGGAGGGGGCAGTAAACTCGTTGATTCCGAGTTCCTCCCGGATGTGCTCCATCTCCGCTGCGCGCCCTTGGGCAGAGGGTGCAGCGCGCAGCATGGCACCCGGAAGAAGGCATAGGGCTATGGCCAGATAACTATGCGCACCGATGAGCATGATGTGTGTTTCTTCGCCAGACTCCCAGCGGTTGATCTCCGATGGTGCCCTCCTTTTCTAGCCCTTGTACAGGGGAGATTTGACGCTTGACCCTCATTTCGCACCCGCCATTATCCCCCGCTTGACCGGCCGGAAACGGCAAAACAACGCTATGCAAGAGAGTTTGGGAAACACAATTTGGACAGTCTGTTACTTCGTCGTCCTTTTTGGGCTCTCCCTTTATGGCCTGCATCGTTACGTCATTGTTTATCTTTATCTAAAGAACCGGCGTAATCTGCCGGTTCCGCTTTCGAGCTTTCAGGAGCTGCCTAAGGTCACCGTCCAGCTCCCGATTTTCAATGAACTCTACGTCGTGGAAAGACTATTGGATGCCGTGGCGGCTCTAAAATATCCGCGCCACCTGCTCCAGGTCCAAGTGTTGGACGACTCCACCGATGAGACCACGGCCTTGGCTGCCGACCGGGTTTCCCGGCTCAAGGCGCAGGGCTTGGATATAGAACTCATCCACCGCACGGACCGCACCGGCTTTAAAGCGGGGGCCTTGGAAAACGGGATCAAGTCCTGCAAAGGTGAATTTATCCTCATCCTGGATGCGGATTTCGTGCCCGAGCCGGACATGGTGGAGAAGACGATCCATTATTTCACGGACCCACAAGTGGGAATGATCCAGACCCGCTGGGGACACCTCAATCGCACTTATTCGTTGCTGACGCGGGTCCAAGCGATGTTTTTGGACGGGCATCTGCTTCTGGAGCAAACCGCCCGCAGCCGCAGTGGCCGCTTTTTTAACTTCAACGGAACAGCCGGCCTGTGGCGTCTGAGCTGTATCAACGAGGCGGGAGGCTGGCAGCACGATACGCTTACCGAGGACCTCGACCTGAGCTACCGGGCCCAGCTCAAAGGCTGGAAATTCGTATTCCTAGCCGATCTGGTGACTCCTGCGGAGTTGCCGGTGGACATGAATGGGTTCAAAAGCCAACAGCATCGCTGGACCAAAGGCTCCATCCAGACGTGCATGAAGCTTTTGCCCACGGTCTGGAATGCCGACTTGCCCCTTCTGATCAAATTGGAGGCCACAGCGCATCTGACCTCCAATTACGCATATCTCCTGCTGTTTTTCCTTTGCATACTCCTCCATCCTTCAGCCGGAGGCGGCACCCACAGCCTGTGGCGGACGATTCTCGTAGATATCCCCATCTTTGTTTCCGCCTCGCTCCCAGCCGCGGTCTTTTACGTCTGCACCCAGCGTGAGCTTCATCCCAAAACGTGGATGCGCGAGGTGCTCCTGCTCCCAGCCTTGATCGCTCTGGGCATCGGCTTGGCTGTCAATAATGCCCGCGCGGTCATCGAAGCCATGCTGGGGCGCCAATCCGAATTCACCCGCACCCCCAAGTACGGCATCAACGGCAACTCCCAAAGCTGGAAACGCTCGCGTTACTCCCCGCTCAAAAGCGCCCTGCCGTTTTTCGAACTCGGGTTTGCCCTCTATTTCGGCTATTTCCTCGTGTTCGCATTGATCAATGCGCAATGGCTTTCCGTGCCGTTTCTGCTATTGTTTGCCGGTGGGTTCGGGTACGTCGCTTTGTGTTCGATCACCCAATGGTTTCCGCAAATGCGGATGCCGTGGCGTCCGGCTGAAGCGGTTTTGCCGGTCTAGTAAGGCGTTGTGTTTGTGCGCCGTTTTAGCAGAGGCCTTGTTATTTTCATATGAGGCCCCCCCTAACCCATCGGATTCTGAGCATATTTTGCGCAGTTGTGGTCAGCCAAGTGGCCCAATGGGAGGCCTCTGCGTCCACCGCTCTTATTGTCAGCGTTCCTGACCAGAAACTGGTGCTTATCCGCGACGGCCAACGGGTGGCCCAGTACAAGATTTCCACCTCGAAATTTGGTCTTGGTGACCGGCCCCGTAGCTACGGCACACCTCTTGGGAAATTAGAGGTTTGCGAGCGTATCGGCTCCGGCCTTCCCCCGGGGGCGGTACTGAAGGGTCGCCAAGCCACTGGCGAGGTGCTGGAGGCCAATGCCAAAGGCCGCGATCCCATCGTCACCCGCATTCTATGCCTGCGTGGATTGGAAGCTGGAAACGAAAACGCCCACGAACGCGGGATCTACATCCACGGCACCCCGGTGGAACGCACTTTGGGACGCCCAGACAGTTGGGGCTGCATCCGGATGCGCTCGGCAGACATTATCGACCTTTTTGATTCCGTTCCCGCTGGTACACCGGTGGAAATCCTCAATGAGCCGATGCGCCACATTGAGCCGGGTCTGCTGGCGCGCACCAACCAAGCGGCACCCAAGCCTGCGCCCCCCGAGGAAGCGCGGGTAGCGGCCCGGACAGCAACGTCCCAACCGCCCACCGTGCAGGGCACCACGGTCGCGACCCGGTCGGCGCATACGTCGTGGAATTCTCATAAGGATGGCGGTTCGGTGACGGGATTGTCCTCCTTGGGAGGGTTGGAAAACTTGCAATCGGCGCAGCGTCACGATCCGGAGCCCCGCCGCGATGTGGGCCTCTCGCTGTCGATCTGGTAGGGGGGGCTGCCAAGTGGCAAGGGGGCTGACTTGCCGTGGCTTGGGGGGGGCGAGGAAAAGCCGATCCCGGGAATGTTTTTGCATTATTCTTCTGCTTGCGTTTGACGCGCAGCCTCTTCCGTGGGATCGGGCAACACCACATGCCCTCTCTGAACGCTATTTCCATTGTTCTCTCTGTCGTCCTCTTGACTACCCTCGTCTCGGTTGCCCATGCTGATCGGAGTATTCTTGTCAGTGTTACTGACCAAAAGCTGCTTCTCATGGAAAACGGCCTGGGCGTTGCACGATTCCCAGTGTCGACCTCGCGGTTTGGTCTCGGTGATCGACCACGGAGTTTTGCCACACCCTTGGGCACCTTGGCCGTAGCATCGAAAATCGGGGGCGGGTTCCCTCCGGGGGCGGTATTCAAAGGTGGGCGTCCCACCGGGGAGATTCTCCGGCCTAATTCGCCGGGGCGCGATCCTATCGTGACCCGGATCCTGTGTTTGCGCGGTCTCGATTCCAGCAATGAGCGGGCATTGTGCCGTGGAATTTTCATCCACGGAACCCCGGTGGAGCGGCTCATTGGCCGACCGGCGAGCTTTGGTTGCATCCGGATGCGTTCCCGGGATGTAATGGCCTTGTTTGAGCGGGTCGCGGTGGGAACCAAGGTAGAGATCGTCAACACGAGCCTTAACCAGGCACTTCAGGGCGTAAGCGCGAATCGGCAAGGGGGGTGACGTATCGTGAGAAGGATGAAGCCTCCCTTCATCCTTCATGCGGTCCTAGCCGATTAGCACGTGCATGTGGCTTGGGCTTCCAGCCCATGTACGCGGCGCTAAGGGACGAAAGGGACGAAAGGGACCAAAAGGACCAAAAGGACCAAAAGGGCAGGTACGCCTCCACGGGCCTTTTGGTCTCTTATGTCCTTTGGGTCCCTTTAGTCCCTTTGCGGCGCCTGAGCGTTGCTCCTGCGTTCCATGGGCTGGAAGCCCATGCCACATAGGTAAGCACCCCCCCCTGAGAAAGCGCTTCGCCACCGGTCTAGAAGCGGCTAGGTTCTCCATACGTTGAAAACTTTTAAAGAATTGGGCGTCCGTGAAGATTTGCTTCAAGGACTTGAGGAACTCGGGATCAAAACGCCTACGCCTATCCAGCGCGAAGCGCTCCCATTTTTGCTGGCCGATGGTGGGGATTTCATCGCTCAGGCCCAGACCGGGACGGGGAAGACGGCCGCCTTCGGAATTCCGTTGCTTATGGGGATCAACCCGGAATTACCTCAGATCCAAGCGGTGGTGGTGGCTCCAACGCGGGAACTCGCCAAGCAGATCGGGAAACAGCTTTTTCGGTTCACGAAGTATAGCGGGCAGAAAATCTTTGTGGAGGTGCTCACCGGCGGGGACAAGGTCGACCGCCAAACGTCAGCGCTGCAGCGTCCCACCCATGTAGTGGTCGTGACGCCTGGCCGTTTGCTCGACCTGCTCAGCCTGGCCGCCTTGTCCCTTGATGGCGTCAAACTGCTGGTTCTCGATGAAGCCGATGAAATGCTCAATCTCGGGTTCCGCAAGGAAGTCGCGGAGATTTGTGCAAAGACCCAAGGCCGGCGTGCGATGTGGTTGTTTTCGGCCACAATCCCGGCCGGAGTGCGCAAGCTGATCAGCGACTACATGTCGCCCCAGGCCCACAGCCTCAAGATTGACCAACTGCATGTGGTCAACCGCGATATCTCCCACCGGTATATTGTCTGCCAGAACAAGGATAAGACGGACCGGATCGCCGGATTCTTGAAGCGCCAAGGCGAGGAGCGTGGCGTGATTTTTTGCCGGACCAAAGCGGGCGCGATCCGGCTATACGAGGAGCTGACCGAGCGCGGCCATAAACCGGGCGTTTTGCAGGGAGACCTCATGCAATCGGAGCGGGACAAGGTGCTGCGATCCTTCCGCAAAGGACGCTTCCAATTCCTGATCGCAACCGATGTCGCGGCGCGTGGCATCGATGTCGAAGGGCTTGCCTTCGTTCTTCATCATCAGCTTCCAGACCAGATCGACTACTACACTCACCGCAGTGGACGGACCGGGCGCGCGGGTCGGACCGGAGTGTCCATCGCCTTGATCTGTCACCCGGAGAAAGCGAGCTTGGCCAAACTGGGGAAAGCTCTGGGCCTGTCGTTTGTGGAGATGCGGTAGAGAGCGGGACGTGCGGGCAACGGAGCCTCGCCTCGGGGCTTCCATGGTGATTGATGGCCCATCCCCGGTTCGGAGTTCAGGCTTTAGCCTGTTGAAGGCGCCGCCAAGCTAGCGCCTATGGGGCGTTGCCCCGGGCTGGAATAGATCAGGCCGTTGGCCTTCCCGAATCAAGCGCAAGTTGGTGGAAATGTTTGGCGTTCGATTTACCCGAAGACGGCCGCCTACCTCCTGGCTCGCCAAGCGCGGAATGGAAGTTGGCCTCCTTTAGGGGCCGATAGTATGTTCGGCGGCGTGTATTCGACGGCAATGGCACCGTTGACTCCGCAATTCCAGCTCCTACCGATTTACCAGCATTGAATCGGCGGTATGCCGGTAAGCTGGAAGCTCTGGCTTCCGGGTGGTAGGGTCGTTTTGACATGATCCGATTTAATACTTTGGCCGAATCGCGCACGCCCGATGGGGGGCGACTCACTTTGCACGAACACGACGGCGAATATTACATCAAGCTCAATGGACGGCAGCTGATGAGCTCGATTGCCACCGCTTCTGAGATTGCGATGGCGGAGCTGGCCTCCCAGAACCTCTCAGGCAGAGCCTCCATTCTAATCGGCGGCCTCGGACTGGGCTTCACCTTGAAGCGAGCACTCGAACTCCTGAGCCCGGATTCGAGCGTTCATGTTGCCGAGCTTTTAAATGAAGTCATTGAGTGGAACCGGGAATTCCTCGGTGCCCTGAACGGATCCTGCCTCCAAGACCCAAGGGTCGAAGTGATGGCCCGGGACGTTTTTGAGCTTCTCGCAAAAGCCAGTCCCGGGTCGTACGACGCCATCATGCTCGACGTCGATAACGGGCCTGTGGCTATGGTTCAATCCGGCAATTCGCGCCTCTATGAACGCAATGGGTTCATGCGGATTTCACGTGCCCTCAAATCTCACGGGCGTGCGGTGTTTTGGTCGGCATGCGAGGACGCGCCTTTTGCCCGGCGTCTCTCCAAAGCGGGATTCCGTGTGGAAGCGGTGCCAGCGAAATCCCACGCGGCAGCGCGGCGAAGTGTCCACGTGCTGTACGTGGCGGACCGCTTAGCTTGAGGGGACGGGCTCTGGGGCCGGTTTACCTAAGGGGAGCTGGTACGGACCGGGTTTGCGTCGGGTTTATTTGGGAACTCCCGTGGGGTTGTATTGCCCGGCGCTGCACCGGGGAAGGCTCGGTATCCTGATCCCATGTGGGTGCGCCTTTCAGGGCGGGCGCGATGGTGATGCGGACGATCGTCGAGAGATCCCTGAGCAGGGTCTGAAAGCTGTGCACGGGGGGTGCCATCGAAAGTCTTTTTGGTTTGGGCCTTCCGCGCGACCGGCACCGAGGGCCGGTCAAATTCATAAGGAAGGTACCGGACCGGGGTCAGTCTTCAGTTTGCTCGGAGGCGGTATGCGGATCTGGAAAA
>JAYVTN010000097.1:0-9307 GCA_043788785.1 Spartobacteria bacterium
GGGGCGCAGGTACTCGTCGTAGGCCGTTGTTGTCACCACCCCGTTCCCATCCGTCGTTGACTTCAGCGCCCCCGCATACGGGCTGTCCGGCGGATAGTACCCAAAGGTGAATTCGCGGGTGGTCGCGCCTGCCGCCGTGAGCCGCTCGGTCGACTTGCGCGACGCGCTGTCAAACGTGCTTGCCGCCACCTGCCCGTCCGGCATCCGCCGCTCCAGCAAATTCCCCGCCGCATCCGGCACGTAGTCGATGGCAACATTGCCCGGCTGCACCTCCCGCGACAGATGGTTGAGGGCGTCATACTGCCTGTCGGTGATGAAGCCCTGTTCGTCCCGGCTGCTGACAAGGTTCTCGTTAGCGTCATAAACATAGCGCTGGAAGCTGGAATCCGCGTTCACGACCAGAACCGGTTTCCCGGAAATGTCTGTGTATGAGGTGGAAGCGACCGCCCCGGCGCCCTGGCCTTCGGTCCTCGTCACCGAATGATGGTCGGGCGAGTACCAAAATGCGACGGAATGGTTCACTGTCCCGTATTTGTCCTCGTTAACGACAAGCACGGGACGTCCCAGGGCATCGTTGGTCGTCGTTGTGAACTCACCCAAGGAATTTGTGACAGTGTGCGTCCGTTCCTCGTCATTGTACGTGTGCCATGCGTGCCGCTGGGCCGACCCAGCGGTTGCACCCGGTCCAGTTTCCTCAACAGGCCGGTTGAGATGGTCATACGCGGTGTACGAAGTGGCGCCCTCGGCATCCGTGCGCGCCACGACATTGCCCCGCCGATCCATGGCAGCGGTCTCTTGGGCCAACTGCAAATTGCCTGCCGAGAACAATGTCCGGGAAACGGTCCGGGCAGCATCGTTGTAGTCAGTCTGCCAGTAGGAATTGTTGGACAAGGTCTCCCGGACAACGCGTCCCATGAGGTCATAACGCCACGCCAAGACGCTGCCGTCGGGGTTCTCCTGCCGGCGAAGTAGGCCTGTGGAGGTGTAATACTTAGTGGTCTTACCACCGAGCACATTCCAATGCTCAAACACTTCCCCGCCCGGTTCATAGCTGAAGGTCTCCGACGCCTTTACCCGACCCGTTGCCGCTCCATCGTGGAACTGGCGCCCCACCACCCGGCCGACCACGTCATAATCCATGGTGATCGTGTTATGCCGGGGATCGGTCACTGTCCGGAGATTGCCGTCCGCATCATGCTGGTACAACGTGGTGCTGATTCCTGCGTCCATGCCCGAAGGCATTTCGACTCCGCGCCCGTCCTGCCGAGCCTGGCTACGCCACCGCAACTCCTCCTTCACGCGTCCTGCCCCGTCGTAACGGCGCATGACATAATCCTCCGGGCAGTACCGGGCACCATCGCTCCATTCCTGCTCGCTGTTCTGGTTGTAGTAGTCGTACTGCCAATCGATCAATGCGCCTGCCTCATTCCGGCGTTCCGTCCAGATCCGGTTCCCAAGGCCATCGTAGGCGTAGCTGGAGGTCGCCCGGGAGGGATCCTTCTCCCAAACCCGCTCGCCCCGCAGGTTATGCCGGAATTGGCTAACCAAATTTGGACGGTTTGCTCCAACAGAACGAACCTCGCCGGAGGGCCTGGCATTGGTGTCATACTGGTACTGCACAAAGGTCTCGTCCGGGGTGCCGGGATTGGTCCACACCGTGGATGGCAGGCCAGTTACGAAGAAGCCTTCTGGACCGGCGATGCTGTAATCCTGGTATGCCGTCCGGGTTTCCTTCACGAGCGTACCGACGGCAAAGACCTTGATTCGTTCCAGCAGCCATGGATTGGATACGCTGTACTCGTACAAAGTGGTATTGGCCACCGAAGTCCCAGCTTCCTGCGCCACCACCATTGAAGTGACCAAGTTCAAGCCGTTGTAAGTGTAGGTGGTGGTTGCCGTTTCCTGGGCACCGACGCCGGTGAGGTCTCCCTGCTTCTTGGCCTGGAAGAGATTGCCGTTGGGATAATAGGTGTAATCCACGGTCAGGCCGCGCTTGTCGGTCAACCGTTTGAGGCTGCGCGGAAACGCTCCGGCAGAGGTATCACCGGGCGCATACCACTGCTGGCGCACCTGAAAGCTAAGCGGAGCGGGGTCAATAATGGCAGTCACCTGACCGCTCGCATACTCATAGCGCGTGGTCCGGTTTGCGGCGTCTTTTATTGTAGTAGCCCCACTCAGGGTTTTGTCCGCGTTTTCAGTGCTCTCATACACGTAGGTGGCAGTGCGCACCGGAACCATGTCGGCTCCTGCCGTGGAGCGCTGCTCCACCACACGCCTCTTGACGTCATAGACATTCTCAAGAATGCGCCCTTCAGGCTTAGTTTCACGGGAGATGAGGTGCTTGGAGGTCCACTCGGTTTTGCCGTTCACCACCGTCGGCTCATGCTCGTAGTCGAACCCAATCGTTGACCCGTCGGCCCTGATGACCTTCCTCAAGTCGCCATGCTCATCGTAGCTGTAGTAAATATGTCGGCCATCACCGGCATAGGATTCAATGATGTGCCGGAAATTGTCGTACACGAAGCCCACGAAGTTGCCGTTGCTGGCGGTGATCCGCGTTACTTGGCCGTGTTCAGGCTTCCCTGCGACTTCGCCAAACGAGAACCGGTAGTAATTACCCGGTCGATTCGATCCACCCCGGTTGTCCTGCCATTCTTCCAGATACGGCCTTTCGCGCGTGATAGGCGCCTCGCCAGCCGGCACCGCTATTGGAAAACTCCGGAAACGGAACTTGCGCACGCTGCCCTTTGCGTCGGAGAGACGATAAATGGTGCTGCCATTCTCGATGGTCTTCCTGATGCGGGCGGAGAAGGGATTGGCAGAGGATCCGGCGGAATTCCCGCTGATGTTGCAGAGGTGTGGATTCAGCGCCGGTGTGGGCGCCCACTCGTTGAGGTTACCCACCCGCTCATAAGCGACTGTCGACCCGTCCATCTCGCTGGCGTAAATGACCCCTTCCGCGCCGTCCTGCTTGATGACAAGGTATGGCACATAGGCCATTTTCCAACCGTACCCGAATTCACTATCTGCGGGATTGAGGCTGTCGTAGTTGCGGCGGACTTCCAGCGGCATGACGCCTGGCAGGCTGAGGTCGGCCGTATCCACGTAGAAGCTGCCGGAGACCACATGGACTGGATCGTTGACCAGACTGCAGAGATTGGAGAGCCAGGATGTGTTTGTGACGTTCCCAAACTGCGTGGCATTGCCCAGCGCCTTTCCATAGGTAGTGCTCAGTGCGTAATCGCCATAGTTGTAGCCCAGAAGGCCGCTACTGGCCTCCGCAGCCCATTGCTGGGTGAAGCTGGGCACATAAGAATTGCTGGCCGCATAGCGAAGGGTGTTGCCCAAGTCATAGGTCGCCGTCGTTTGTGGCGCGTAGAAAGAGCTGGCCAGTCCTCCCCACGGATCCGAGGACATACTGATCGTGTTGTTTGCCTCCAAACGAATTGAGATATTCGGGAGGTTCGAATACGAGAGAGCCGTTTCATTGCTGAAATAAGCGCCATAGCCACCATTAAGAACCTCGGTGAAATTCTTGCTGATCAGCGCGTCCCAGGCGTTCAGACCGAGGACAAGGGCGCCCATTCCTTGGTATTTCCCGGAAGCTCCCGTGACTTTCTTCGGGGTCATATACGCCTTGACGTACTTTCCGCTGCCATCGGCAGCGGTGAACCGTGCCTTGACCTGTGTCCAAAGCGCGGAATCCTCGGCAGTGAATCGGGCGTCGTACTGCAGATAGTTACTGGCAGTAAGCTCGATGATGCCTAGCGGATAGGTTGCGGGATTGTCCTTGGCAATCCGCAAGAGCTTGATCGTGGAGATCGCGTCACTTTGCTTGAAGAACCGGTTGATGGCCTGGTGTTCCTGGGCCGAGCCATCGGCGATATTGATCAACTCGAAGTCCTCTTTTGCCTGCACGGATGGCTCCCCAGAATCAGGCCGCAGCGATCCACTGCCGGCCATCGCTGTGTCTTTGTAGAACATGTCCACATAGGGCTGGACCAGCGTGATCGGCGCATTCGGGAGCGTGCCATCGGCATTCCGCTTGGCCTTAACTACCGCCACCCCTTGGGCTAGGTTGCTAAGAATGAAATGTTTGTGGAGACGCTGGTTGAGCGCCGAGAATTCATCAACCTTCTGGAAATACGACATGCCGAGCATGTAGGCGAGCCCGCCTTGGAAAACATATGGGTCCTGCCCCCCGGGGTTTGTGTCAGCGGCCTGCTCAACGTCCCAGTACTCCTGGAGATGGGGCTCGAGCATCCGCATCGTGACCCGGCCTACATTCATGCAAAGCGCCGCCAAATCTCCTTTGTTGACCCGCACGGTATTGACCACCGTCTTGTCGGAAACCAAGCCCATGAAAGCCGCCCACCGGTCCGTGGCATTTACCTGGCTGGCATTGGCCGCCACGTCCCAGAATTTCTTCTGGCGTTTGGTCGTAATGGTAACATCAATGGATTTATCTGCGGCAGTCAGCGCGAGCGCTTTGATCTGGCGCGCACCCAACGCAGCAAACGTGTTCAGGAAGCTTCCGTCGGTTCCCGTTGTTCGCTTTACCGAGGGTTCCATTACAAGACCCACACTGTATGCATTCGCTGTCGTACGATTTGGCCACACCAGCAATCGCCGGTTTTGAAATTCCATCAGCGGAATCTCGGCAGTCGTGATTGAGGTCCGGGCAGGAACGGTCGCCAGCTTGATCGTGGCTGTGTCAAAGAGCTTCGGGTCAAGACTCAGGTTCCTGAGCGCCGTCGGCGTGCCGGACAAGCGGAATGGCGTGGGAAAATCGTCCACGCTGGAATAGTGGTGACGGCGGTTCGTAATCTGCACTCCCAGTTCAGCGAGGCTGAGGTCTGGACGCGAGGCGGCCAACGATTTTTCGATAAACCGGGGAAACAATACGCTGGGCGTGTCGTCCTCAATGTTCGCCGGATTTGTGGGAACATAGGCTCCCGTTGCATCGCGGACCGTGAAAATACCAGAATCCCCCAAGAGGTATTTCTTCAACCACTTACTGCCAGTGTTGTAACCTTCAGGAAGGAAGTCATACGGGTTGTAGCCTTCCTCTATTTCCGTGTCCTTGATCCACGGGAAGAAATGCACCCAGCGAAAATTCCCATCAATTGGAACATACGCAGCCACCCATGGATAATTGACGGCGACCAAGGACGGCGCATCCGGTGTGGTGGGAAGCTGCGGGTTTCCGCTTGGATCCACCATCCCGCGCACCTGGAAGCGCAGGAGTTTGCTCATCCTAGCGTCCAGCATACTCAGCTTGTTGGTTTCCGGGAACATATAGCAGGCGGAGATCCCCGCCTTGCGCAGCATGTAAACCAGCAAGGCACATTGCTCGATCGGTGAACCTTGACCTTCCAGATAGGTAGCCATCGCATTCCGGGTCATCCCGGGCGGATTGATCGACTGGGCAGAAATCGAGCCGTCGTCGCTATATCCGAGCGGATCAGTGAGCTCAATTTCGTTCAACACGTAATTGGCCAGCGTGATGGCTTTTGAATCGGCTTGGAGCCCGTCTGTGAGGTTTTTGACCAAGTCGTCCAGGAGCGGATGCGAACGCAGCTCGGGGCTATCATCGACACTCAAACATGTCGTTGGGTCGATTGTGACCGCCTGATTGACCGCAGTGTCCGCATTGAGCAGCTCCGCGATTGATTTACCTGCGTACTGGGACGGCATTGGCACCCCGTCGAAATGTGGCTGGGTGAGGTAAGTGGAGCGCCAAGGGGGCCGCTGCTCAAAGTCCAGCGTGTAGAGTCGTGAGTATGCCGGTCCACTCTGGTCCTCCGTCCGCGAGACTGGATACCAGGTGGCTGTTGTGCCGATCTTGATGTAAACCCACCCAAGCATCTCTACCTCGTACCTGTACGCCGTGCTTGAGGCCGTTTGCGTCACGATCAAACAGCCGTTGTCTGTCGTGCCAAATGCCTTTTCACTGAGTCCGGAATCAACGAATTGGATCTCTGTTTTAAGGTCGCAGAATGGCGAATCAGGATATTCCGGCGTGGGCCAGACACATCCATTGTTCACGTAAGAGTTCCATTTTGCCGAATCCCCGGCGAAATCGCGGCGGGGAAGTTGAATGGTACGGGTCTGCGCAGCCCCGCCTGCACGCGGGTACGCTGTAATTTTCAGAAATTGAGGATTCCCGTCGAGGTTTTGCACCCCGGTTCCGGCGTGCACGCCGAATCGATATGGCTGACCCACGTAAAGCGGACTTCCCCCGCCCTCACTTCCGAAAGCCACGATTGGATTCTGATACAGCAATGCGTCTTCCCCAGACATGGCGTAGGAGTACACAGGCGCGGCCGTACCTACCCTGTATATGTGGCGCTGGCTGGTCCTGGAGATTCCCATGAACCATGGAGTTCCGTTGGGAAACAGATCAGCATTGTTCCCCATTTTGTTGAGCTTGATCCCCTTTTGGAAGTCCAGCGCTATTACAAAGGATTGAAGGGTGGGGTCGCCATCGATACCCCGCGTGTACCGTGTTTTCTCCCCGGTATCGTATGCTGGATTGATTACCACTGTTTTTTCTGTGCGACCGGACTCCCCTGCATCGTCATAGGCTACGGCAACCACTTTGTACTCCCCTGCCCCAACGTTGTTCCAAGCAATTATACACTGCTCCTGCCAGACGGTTTTCAGCAGATTGCCATCCACATAGCACTCAACCCGGCTGATCGCTCCATCCGGATCGGAGGCGGTTACGCGCAGGCTAAGATTGGCCGGAGCCGGGACCACATCGAGGACCGACAACGTAATCGACGGACCTACATTCGTGGCAGCCGGGAGGCTTTGGTACGGTGTTGCATAGAAGTAGGTTGCCGTTGTTGCAACACTGCCACTGCCAAGCTGGCCCACGGTATTTGCTCCCCACGTATAAACCTTCCCGTACTTGTCTAGAGCCACGCTGAATGCACCTCCGCCAGCAACCTTCACGATGTCGCCAAGGAACGTTGTGCTCGTCAGTTCAACCGGCACCGGGAAATTACGCGTGACAGTGGTTCCGTCTCCCAATCTGCCGGAGCCATTGTTGCCCATCGCCCATACGCTCTTGTCACTGCGCAAGAGCAGTGTGTGGCTTTCACCGCAAGCAACCGATTCCGCGTCATTAACCACATCGGTTAAACCCACGCTGTTTCGCATCTGCTGCGCAGTATTGAAGAGGGTAGATGTTGTCGTGGTGGTTCCATTCCCGATCCGGCCATAACTTGCTTGCCCCCAACCCCAGACGGTGTGATCGGCGCCCCGGATTGCCACGCTATGCACCCCTCCAGCTGCCACCGATGTGATCCCCAACAGAGGTCCAGTAGCATTCTTGACCAAAACCGCCGCCCGTTGGAATACCGTAGTAGTCCCGTCGCCGAGTTGGCGTGACGAGTTGTCACACCATGCCCAAACCTGCCCCCCTGCGCCGATGGCCAAGGAGTGCGAGCCACCTGTCGCAATGGCTGTGATGCCAGAAAGCGGCACGACGCCGCTCCCTGTATTTGCCATTACCTGGACCGCATGCGGGCTATTCAGCGGAGTTGTGGCAAGATCGTTGTTCCCGAGCTGTCCTTTGTTGTTATAGCCCCACGCCCACACTGTTCCATCCGTGCGCAAGGCAATCGCGAACCCCGCACCCGCCTGCACCGCAATGACATCCGCGATATTTCTGACTTGCCCGTCCACGGGATCCTTGAATTTAACCTGGACTGGCGACGGCGACGGATTCGCGGCACCCGGACTGCCAAGCTGACCGTAATTGTTGGCGCCCCACGCCCAAACGGTGCCGTGCTGGACTGCGCTTTCGCTATCCACGATCGCGACCGAAAAAGAATTGGTCGCCGTCGTGGCATCGTCTTCAGCCGCAGCTATAGCCACGATATTTGCCAGCGCTTTGCCATCCGCATTTGTCACCACAACCGGCGTTTTCGTCGATGCCGTGGTGAAATTGATGCTGCCCAATCTGCGATTCCCATTATCCCCCCACCCCCACGCTGTACCGTTAGCCTTCAGTACAAACGCGTGGGTGTCACCTGCGGCGATGCTACCTGTTATCAAATAATCTGCCGACTGAACCTCGCTCGGTTCCAGGCCTTGCTTCCATGCACGTGCCTTCAGGGTTAAGTTCCGCCCCACACGCAATGAAGAGCCAGAAGCCGCCACCGGATCATTCTCCGTCGGCACTGCGCCGTTGGTTGTATAGTGAATCGTGGAAGAGGGCGTAGCTGATGTCACCTTAACCGGGAATCCAGTGGTCGGGTAACCTGGCCCAACTTCAAACATAGGAACTAAAACCTGTTCGGCGAATGCATGACTGGCCCCGTGTACGATCGCCCACACGAAAGCGACCGCCCTCAACTGGGCGCCAACTCCTCGGAAAACCAATGAACAACAGCTTCGCAGGGCGCCAGGTTGCATGACCGAAGATAGTAACTTCATGTAAATGGACTTCGCTAAAGGTTCAAAATCCGCCGACTTTTCCTTTGATTCACCCATCGCGGGAAGCATCGCAATGCCCCGCCAAATCCTTCGCAAAATTTTGCTAAATCAAGCAAATCAGGCGAGCGGTCGAGACCTCTAAAAGTTTTTAAATAAGGCGTCAACTAGAAATCATTAAGTAATTGTTGTTTTACGCGGGCCTCAGAAATCCACCGCAATTACCGGCACACGGCACCACCCGCTATTTCCTTCAAGGGCCACCGCTTGGAAGCCCCGCGCCATCTTCCCGACCGGCACGCTCGCCATCCGCTTCAAAGGCCGCTGGCCGGGGCCGGCCTAATCGCACAAAGGCCCTTTCTCGATGGCGCGTTTCGAGATCGACTGGCTTTTGAGCGGGCACGTCAGATTGCAGCGGACCTCCAAGATCAGCTTTTAGGAGCGCTGCCGAGTTCCCGCCGGGAGCGATTCCTGACGGATCTGGCCACCTTGGCCGATGCATGTGCGGCTGCTGCCGATAAGAAACGTGGCTAGCCGAGCGTGGGGACTCCGGATCGCCTAGCCGGTCATTTCTGGTCTGAACCAGATTTTTAAGATCGCGATACACCGCTTTTCGCCAGCGATCAATTTTCCCAGCGCGCGGCACAGCCTCCGGTGGCTAGCGGGTTTTCCTACCATGAAGGGCATGAAGAAACATGAAGGGGTGGGTACGGGACTCATTGCTGGAGAGCGGTTGATTAATAAAACGCCATCATTGGATCGCCTCATATGTAAACTGCGCCCCTGGATAAATCGCTCAATGGAAGGAGTCCGGTGCAGAGACTGGCGGGAACGATCCAATAGGTCTTCATAGAAGCTCGGA
>JAYVTN010000098.1:0-8454 GCA_043788785.1 Spartobacteria bacterium
GGCGATGTGAAGCGCCCGGGAGTGTACGAGGTGCCCATTGGCTTGACCGTCCGCGACCTCCTGTATGCGGAGCAATACTGCCAAGGCCTGCTGGGAAACCGTCCGTTGAAGGCCTTTGCCCCTTCCGGGCCGTCTGGAGGCTTCCTCCCGGCAAAGCTGCGGGCTGGGACTGGCCTGCCCCGGGACCACATCAACAACAAGGCTTGGATCGCACTGGCCTCGCGCCGCGGCATTCCTCCTTCTGCGGAGGAGATCGACATCCTAGACCTTGAACTGGATCTAAACCTTTTCCGGGCACTCAGCCCCACTCAAGCTCTTGGGGCGGGTCTCGTAGTCTATGCAGAAGGCCGCGACATGGCTCAGCAGGCCCTGTGTTCGCTCGAATTCTTCCGCAACGAATCCTGTGGAAAATGCGTGCCCTGCCGGATGGGCTCCCAAAAATTGGTTTCGCTGGCCACACAACTGGTGGAGGGCCGGATCGGCAACGGGCGCTGGGGATCGGAGCTTCTGCCGCTAGTCGAAGAGTTGGGGCGTGCCATCGAGTTGACATCCATCTGTGGGCTGGGCCGTTCCGTGCCAGCGCCCCTGAGGACTGCCATGGCTTATTTCCCTGAAGATATTGCACGCCATCTCACCAGCGCGGAGCCGAGCGCTTCAACCCCCGCCCAGGAGGACCTCCCATGTCGATGAGCCCAGACTCCGTAGCCAGTCCCTTGATTCGCGATGATGATGAAGGGCTATTCAACCGGGATATCAACGGGCAACTGGTTCGACTGGATTCGCCCACCGAAGCCGACTACGAACGGATCATCACGATCCAACTCGATGGGCAAAGCGTCACGGTCCCCATGGCCGAACCGCTTAAGGACGTCAATGGCAACATCGTCCTCGATTTGGAAGGGCGTACTAAGCCTCGTTACACCACCATCTACGACGCGGCCGTTCGGCACTACGTCAAGCAACCCGGCGACGAAGCCGCGATCCCGATCCCAACCCTGTGTCATCTCCCACATATGACCCCGGTGGCGGTCTGCCGGCTTTGTGTGGTGCAAATCTATGGACAAAAGCGCGGACGCCGCGCCGCCGAGCGCAAGCTCTTGCCTGCCTGTCAGCACCAGGTCAAGGACGGCATGGAAGTCTTCACCATGGCCGATCCAGGACCCGATGGCGATCGGGTCCGCCAAGCCGTCCGGACCTTGACTGAATTGCTTGCCAGCGATCATCTCAAGCCCGCCCCCGACAAGACTCTGGCTGCCGACTTGGCGCCATTCAACGAATTGGGCCAGATCCTAGAACGATGTGGCGGATCCCCTGCCCGGTTCCAAAACGAGGCTCTCTCCAAGGCAGTTCCGGAAGGAGCCCATTCGCGACCCGCCCTGGATGCTTCCTCGCCGGTGTTCGTGGTCGATCACAGCGCTTGCGTGCTCTGCGATCGCTGCGTGCGCGCCTGCAACGAGGTGATGGAAAACAACGTCATCGGCCGCACAGGCAAAGGCGTCGGCGCCTCCATTGGTTTCGATCTCAATGAGCCCATGGGCGAAAGCGACTGCGTCCAGTGTGGCGAATGCATGGTTTCCTGTCCAACCAGCGCCATTACTGCCAAACCGGTTGCACCCGTCAAAGCCCGGGCAAACACACCATTCGCGGAACCCCTCTCGGCTGCGGATCTTCTTAAGGACTCTCTCTTTGCAGGCGTTCCGCCCAAATTCCTGCTCTGGCAAAAAGGACTGGTCACCCGTCGCCGACTCAAAGCCGGGGACGTCCTCGTACGATTGGGCGATCCCGGCAATACTGCGTTCATCATCAAATCGGGCCGGCTCCAAGCCACCGTTTACAAGCCTGCGGCACCCGCATCCAAAGGGCTTCTCTCGAGATGGATGGCGGACAAACGTCCTGAGACCTCTTTCCAGATCCAGTTGACGCCGGCGGATCTCATCGTGGGCGAGATGGCCTGTCTGAGCGGGTCGCCGCGAAGCGCTGACCTTACCGCTCTCGAAGACGGTGAGGTTTGGGAAGTGCGTCGCAACGTATTGGACCGCCTCATGCGACTGCCAAGCCAGCGTCAGCGTTTGGAAGCCACCTACCGAGCCCGTTCGCTCGACCTAGTCCTCCAAGACTCCAAGCTCTTCCACGGAATTCCTCCAGCCGAGTACGCGGGCATCGTTGACTATCTCCGGCACCGAATCACGTTCCTGCGGGTCAACCCGGGGCAAATCCTTTTCGAGCAAGGCGATCCCGCGACCGAACTCTACCTCGTCCGGCTAGGCTATGTGCGTGTCGGAATCCGACGCTACCAGCAAGAGACACGGGTGTTGTCGCGCGGCCCCGGCACGATCCTCGGAGAAATCGGATTGCTCGGCCTGTGTCCAGAAGACGCCCGTCGCAGTGCCCAAGAAGTGGACGAGGCCCTCTGGGAAATTCTTCACCGGCCTGGGATCGACTTGGGCGAAGCCATCCCTGCTGGAGTGCGTACGGCAACCTGTTCCGCTTTGGGCCACCTGGAATTGGCCCGGGTCCGTCGCGCAGATTTCCTTCCCATGTTACGGCAATTCCCGACCCTGCGAAGGCGCTTGATCGAGCAGTCCCTAACCACGTTGGCCAGCAATCAGGAAAGCCATCCCACCCTCAGCGAGTACGTCGATCAAGGCCTGTACGAAGGCCGCAGCATTCTCGCGCTGGATCTGGATCTGTGCACCCGCTGCGACGAGTGCACAAAAGGCTGCATCCAAGAGCACGGCACGCATTCCCATGGCGTTCCCGTGACCCGCCTGCTGCGCGATGGCATGCGGATCGGCAATTACCTGGTAGCAACCTCCTGCCGCTCCTGCTCGGATGCCCATTGCATGGTGGGTTGCCCGGTGGACGCGATCCACCGGGGCAAGCATCTCCAGATCGTCATCGAAGATCATTGTATCGGCTGCGGGCTATGCGCCTCCAATTGTCCCTATGGGAGTATCTTCATGGTACCCAACGAGAACCGACGGGTGACCACCCACGATACCGAGCGTCCCGGCCGGGCGCTCCAGTTGGCCCAGCCAAAAGCCGTCACCTGCGACCTATGCGACGCCGAAGGCGACCGGGACACCCCTGAACCGCGCTGCGTGGCCGCTTGTCCCCACGAAGCCGCATCGCGTCTTACGGGCGAAGACCTCCTCCGGCGCGTGCTCGCCGGAACCTCCAAGCCGGGATAGTGATTGATGGATGAGGGATGAAGTATAAAGGGCACCCTAGGCGCGCCACGTCGCCGGTTCGCCTTCTACCTCTCACGCCTTTGCCACTGCGCTCACTTTGCCAATCAGGTATTCCTCACTTCCTTCCGATGTTCATCGCCCATCTACCTGCTCGACCCGAGACTGCCGACAACGAAAATGCCCGCACCATGACTCCCGGTCCCTGAAAGAATCGATCCGCCGATGCTCACACTGGCAATGGTTCCCAAGCCGCCAATCAGTCCACCGCCGGAGCCGGTGCCACCCACCAGACTGCCGAGGATCTTCACCGGCCCGACATCTCCGGATACGTAGATCTGCCCGGCCGCAGTCTCATCTCCCACTGATAATCGAGCCGCTCCCATTGGTATTCACGTCCCCGCCATTGGCCCCCAGCAGCGAGCCTCCCACCACGACTTTGCCGATATTACCACCGCTGCTGATTTGCCCCGAGGCATTCCCTGTGCCCCCGACGATGTCCCCTTTGATTGTCACATTGCCCATTTCCGAATCGGTGAAAATCCGGCCTGAACCCGCACTGGCGCCGCCCACGAGCCAACCGCCCACGATGACCGTGTTGATGGTCAAGGCCGTGAGACTGGCTTCGTAGACGTTGCCCTTCACTTCAAGCGATCCCACCGGGCCAGTCACGACACTGGCGAGATCGCCTGCCCCCCCTTGGGGATCTAATCCGTATTGCCCCAGGGACGCCACTTTCAGCGAGTTCAGTCCCAAGCTCATTGAGCCAACATCGGGATCCCCCACCACGATCTTGCCGAGGTCGCCCGCGATCTTCACATTCCCGAGGTCGATGCCTGCCGCATTGAGAAAGCCAATCGCCACGGAGCCATCGCCCGCTCCCACTCGCTTAACCGCGACCGTGAGGTTGGCCTTCGCGTGGGCACTATCTCCAACAAGATCGATCAGGCGCAGTTGCTGCGGCCCAGCGCTCGCAAAGGCATTGTCGAAACCAAAATCGTTCTCGGCAAACTGACCGATACTGATCGTGACGTTTACCTCATCCTCATCAATATCCCAATATCCACGTAGGTCAGCTTATTTTACAGGCCGCCAGTGGTGATAAGAGTGGCGGGAGCGATACGAGATTCGAGGACTTCGATAAGCGAATGCATAGCCGCTTTATAGCCAGCGGGGCCTAGTCCGGTTAATCCTTGATCCCTAGCAATGCGCAGCCTCTGAACTCATAGGCGTCCACTATCTTTGGTATGTTACTGCCCCTTCGAGCCACGCCGGGATTTGCAGCGGCAAGCGGAGCCGATCACGGTCCCCTTTCTTTCTGCTCAACCGCCACCCGTCTTCCCACCTCTGTGTTTTAGGACCCGGCTGAATCCGTCGAGTACCAAATCGATCCCTAGCGCTCCGAAGAGGACCCCGAACCATTCCACGGGCATGATGTACCGGGGCAGAGCGTCCCCGACGGAATAGACAATTGTGAGGTAAAGGGTACAGGGCAACACCAGCAAGGCGCCCTGTGCGAAGCGCCGGGGCCACAGACAGCTGAGCATTCCAAGGAATCCAACCCAGGCAAATGCTGTGGGCCAAATCGTCGTAATACGGCCATCCGAATAGGTTTGTCGAAACCAGCTGAGGTGGCTGCTCCAAGAGAAGAACTTCGCTTCAAGGAGAACCGGTCGCGCGCCACGTTCCTTGGCTAGGTTCTCATAACCGTCCCGATGGAGCCCGTAGTACAAACTTATCTGCTGAGGACCTTCGCTCCAGCGGCTTTCGTTTCGCTCGATTTGTTGTTCCCAAAAATCTTTCGGGTTGAAGCGGCTTTCAGGAGACATCCTGGCCATCGCTACCCCGAATTTGTAGAGAACCATCCGGGCGAATGTGAATGGGTGAGTCTTGACCGCTTCGATGGCCAGGGATTTGGCCACCTTTGAAAACTTGTCGTCATCGTGAAGCAGAGCGGGCCACTCGGTGCCGGCCCATATCGGCTCATCCCCGTGATTGAGGAGCTTTTTGTAATTGGTCTGAAGCCATGGGTAATTGAGGGGGTCCGTTTTGGTGGCTTCCACGAGCGGCCGTAGTGCAGCGCGGCACTCCGGCCATTGACCAGTCTCGGAGTTGATCAGAGGCAGGGTGGAAGAAAGGAAAAGCCAGCTACTCTGTTTTGAACTGCCGGTAGTCGCTATCAGCAATAGCGAAACGGCGATGGCTCCATAGTTGCACCAACCCCAGCGCAGGGGATTTCCGGCTAGGAGAACGGCTGCAATCACCATTCCCAGCCAAAAAGGGCGGCCATGTGGTTTGACAGCCAAGACGATGGCTGCTGCGAGCAGGAACAAAAAAACTCCGTTCCGGGATTTGAGGCGCGAAATAGGAAGTGCCAAACTGATGGCTAGTACGACGGAGTCGGCGAGCATTTTATCGGCAATCAACTCGTGCTCGAACCACAAAGGATGAGGCAGACAGGCCACAGCGATGGTTACGAGCGGGACCCAGAGTTTGGGACGGGTTGTGAAGTGAGCCGTTATCCACCCGATTCCGAAAACGGCCGCCAAGCCCATCGCATGCTGAAGCACGACAGTGCTACGTGCAGCACTACCGGGCGTGAAGGTGTTGGCTAGGACGAAAAGCGGATACAGCCCGCGCCGTTTTGGGCCCATATGCCATCTACCTCGATTCCAGAACTGATCGGCGGTTTCGAAGTATGAATTGCTATCCGCCCCGTAAAAACCCTCGGGCAAAGATGCGATGAAGCTTACCCGCAATATGAGGCCGATGACCAAAGCGGGCAGGCATAAGCAAAGGCATTGCCGCCAGGTCAGCGATCTATCAGGGAACGGTTTCATGAAAAAGACGCCAATCTATGTCCGGGAGGCGGTGTTACAAGCGGGGATTCGGGCACTCGGGGCACTCGTGGCCGCGCGTTTGGAATTTGCCGCACACACTGTCTCTGGCAATCCAGGCTGCTGAGCCGCTCCAGGTGACGATCCATCGACCGGAACCGTTTCTGGCAATTGTGCTGGCTCCAAATTACAGAAAAGTAATCTATTGAACGAGCCGCCGATAATGCTGTCGATCCAAGATGTTCAAGGAACCCGGAAAATGCAAAGAGGACTGCTTGCCAACTGGTAGCAGCCCCGTGAGAGAAGCCCCTATTAACGCTTACCCGAAAGCCTCGTGGGCGATGGAATGGTTCCTATATGGAACGGTCGTGCTCTTTGCCTTGGGCATTGGTCTGGTGTTCCTGCGGGAACCTGGATTTGGCGATGAACTTACGTACTGGAGTTTGGCATTCGATTTGCACGACCTCGGGAAAGGGGCCTGGAGTGAACATAGCTTCCATGACTTGCGGTGGCCCGTTTGGGGTGTGAGTTGGCTTTGGCAATGCCTTTTTGGGCCGGGTTTAGCCTCCTACTATTGCACCCCGCTGATTTACCTGGCCGCAGCAGCCAGCGCGGCTTTCACCTTTGGGCGTTTGGTGCTGCGCTCAGTGGGGCTGGGATTCCTGTGTGTTGTCACCCTGCTTTTTCTCCCGGTCTTGGACCCCGTCATTGACCGGGCGATGCCCGACCTTTCCGAAAGCCTTTTCGGCAGCTGCGCATTGTATTTCTGGTGGGCAATGATGAGCGCGGCTTCGCCTCGGCGCTCTACGATGCTGGGGTGCTTGGCCGGCGCTTTTATTGGTTTGGCATATTCCAACCGTGTTACCGGGATCTTCATCGCTCCGGCATTGGCCATCCTGACGCTTCTTTACTTCCCACGGCGCTCGATCTGGTTGCTCGTTCCGGCTACGGTGGCAGCTCTGTATTTCGCCGTTGAAGGCTGGATTTACTTCCAAATCTGTGGCGACTGGCTTCACAGCATCCATGCGAATCTGGGTGGGCGCGGAGCGACCGACGTGCATGCGATGCCACCTTGGCAGCTGCCGTTCCGTTATCTCAATGCCTTGACTCATGGCAACCGCCTCGCCCCTGTCTATTCGGGTTTGGCCATTGTCGGATTGTGGTCGGGGTGGACCCGGTGGCAGGCAAATGGCCGGCTGCTGGTTGTGTGGTTCGGGGTGCTCTATCTTGAGTACAGCTGCGCTCTCCAAAGTATCCATCCTGTTCGCCCGCTTCTGGGAAGCACGGCTAGATATTTGGGCGCGCTTGCAATCCCTATGGCGCTGCTGGTTGCGCTCGGGACCGTTGAGGTCGGGAGGTGGCTCAAGCGGATTCGCTGGAAGGGCGCGATGCTGGCCGTTCGCCGATGTTGCACGCACCCCAAAAGCTCCGCAGCTTTAGGTGTACTTTTGCTGATTCTGTACACGGGCCGTCCGGTGTTTGATTTGGGATTCACCCGCTTTATGAGCAAGCGCATGGCTACCTTGCCTGATCGGACCCGGATTTTCACCCACCGCGTCATGCGAGATATGGCTTTTCTGGTCGACCCGCGGGATGCTGCCCGTTTCTCTTGGCTGGCGCCCAAATCGATTTTGCTCCGGGATGAATCGCTGGAAGATGAGGCAGCGCATTCTGATGAGTTCTGGTATTTACGCAAACAGCTTTGGATGAGTCAGCGCAAGAGGATGGAACGCACCGGCTCCACCGCGCAGCAGGAGTTAGGCTCCTATCTGACAGTCCCTGAACGGGACTGGATGTTATGTGATGTGCTGGCCAGGGGGCAGGATAGCGATCTGGTATTCTACCGGCGCCGACCTGCGGGGATGCCCGCCCCGCATACTCTTGCTCCCGACAGCCCCGAGCTAAAGGATTTGCTGCCAGCACTCCCAGTCTCCTGGAGCAATGGATCCATGCCAAAAACCTTGCTCCGACAATGGAACGTGTCGGCCGATTTGCGGGGCAAACTGGTGGCCCTCCAGATCGGAGTCGCTTCCACGACTGTGGAACCTTTCACCCTACGCTTACGCTTTATGCAAAATGGTCGGCAGCTTGCCGACTACGTGTTGAAGCCCATTGCCTATGGCGGGGGCGGGAAAGAGTATCTGGTCCTGTCCATTCCTGCCGGGGCAGAGGTTTGTAAGCTTGAAGTGCGGATCGCCGAGAAGACGAAGGAGCTATCGCTCAGTAGTTTTCGTGCGCTCTATGATGACGCGCGCTAGCAAACTGCGTCGGCCCCGAAAAGCTACCCGCAACCCATCGACTGATTATCTTGCTGATCAGATGCGGGCCAACCCCTAGTGTAGTCCGCCGCAATTAGTGCACAGAATAAAGAGGCTGAAAACCTATGCGATTTTACGCGATTCAAATGCCGGAGGCATACAAGAAATTAG
>JAYVTN010000099.1:0-8116 GCA_043788785.1 Spartobacteria bacterium
CTCTACCACCAAGGCGCCGGCCGGGAACACGAAGTGGCGATCACGTTCGACGACGGGCCCGATCCGGAATGGACCCCAGCGATCCTGGACATTCTCAAGGAACGCGGAGTCCGGGCTTGTTTCTTCCTTGTGGGCAAGAATGCCGAAGATTACCCGCGTTTGGTGCAACGCATTTTGGAGGAAGGCCACGAGATCGGGAACCACACATATTCCCACGGCAATCTGGCCGAGATGTCGCCTTTGAGGATGAAGCTGGAACTGAACATGACCCAGCGCGTGATCGAGAGTATTACTGGGCGATCCACTTCCCTATTCCGGCCGCCTTACAATGCGGATTCCACGCCGACAA
Source organism: Spartobacteria bacterium (assembly GCA_043788785.1). Lineage (GTDB taxonomy): Bacteria > Verrucomicrobiota > Verrucomicrobiia > Chthoniobacterales > Chthoniobacteraceae > CAIURC01. The sequence goes on from JAYVTN010000099.1 coordinate 350, forward strand.
GCATGGAAGAATTAGCCCCCTTAAGAATGGCACAAGACGAACTGGACTACACGGTGGTCCTCGAAAAGATTGATCCACAGGACTGGGCGCTGCCAGGAGCGAACGTCATTGTCCAACGGGTCAAGGAACTGCGCGGGGATGGCAACATCATCCTCCTGCATGATGCCGGTGGAGACCGCTCCCAAACCGTCGAGGCTTTGCCAGGAATCCTCGATTACCTCCAGACCCGGGGCGACCAGATTGTCTCCATGGGCGACCTTTTGCATATTCCCAGGGATGAAGTCATGCCTCCGGTCGGAGACGATGCACAACCCATCCAACGCATTGTGGCAGGCGCTGGGTTCCGGGTCTGGCATTCGGTGGTCGAAGTGTTTTGGTCTTTCATGATCTGCGCGACGGCTCTGGTTCTGGGCCGCACCTTGCTGGTGGCATGGTTGGCCCACAGGCACCACAAACGCGGCGAACCGACCATCGACCCCAGCCGCGCACCCGCCCTGAGTATCATCATCGCCGCCTTCAACGAGCAAACCGTCATCGCCAAGACCTTGAGCTCGGTCTTGGACACCGACTACCCAGGGCAGTTCGAGGTCATTGTCGTCGATGACGGTTCAAAGGATGAAACCGCCTCCGTCGTGGAAGCCATGGCCCAAAGCGATCCCCGGATCCGCTTGCTCTCCCAGGCCAATTCCGGGAAGGCTTCCGCCCTGGATCACGGGCTGGCACAGGCCCGCAATGGTACGATCGTTTTCCTGGATGCGGATACCCTTTTCGAACCCAGCACGCTGCGCGAGTTGATCGCCCCCTTTTCCAATCCGCTGGTCGGCGCCGTCAGCGGTCATGCGCGGGTGGGAAACCTGCGCAGTTTCGTAGCCCGTTGCCAGAGCTTGGAATACATCTGCGGATTCAATCTGGATCGCCGCGCGTATACGGACTGGAACTGCATCACCGTGGTGCCGGGCGCCATCAGTGCATTCCGTAAGAGCGCCATCGAAGCGGCCGGCGGGTTCAGTCACGACACATTGGCGGAGGACACCGATCTAACCTTGATGCTGCACCGACTCGGTTACCAGATCCAGTACGCGCCCGACGCTGTGGCGTGGACCGAGGCCCCGGAGACTTTCAGGACATTGGCCCGGCAACGCTTCCGCTGGGCCTTTGGCACCATGCAATGCCTTTGGAAACACCGGGACCTGGTTTTCAGCGGGCGTCGGTTTGCCTTGGGCTGGTTCAGCCTGCCGAGCGTGTGGTTTTTCCAGATTGCCTTGGTGGCCCTCACGCCGCTGGTGGATGGTATCTTGCTCTATTCGATATGTTTCGGCCATGCTGGAGCGATCTGGTATTACATGGTCATCTTCATGGGACTGGACGTGTTCCTGGCCTGTTTGGCGTGTTGGATGGAGGGTGAACCTATGCGGGATGCTTGGCTGATCCTGCCCATGCGGCTTGCCTACCGACCGTTGCTGGCATGGGTCATCTGGAGCGCCATGCTGCGCGCTTCCAAGGGCGCCTTTGTTGGATGGGGTAAGCTGGAACGCACCGGCGCGGTGCCAAGCCGTTCATGACATCAATATTGAAATCTTTAAACGCGGGAAAACTGCTGGCAATTTTGTCGCTCGCCACCGTGGTCGGGTGCGGCCCCAAACACGCGACCAGCACGCGTCCCTTGGATGACCAAGCGTTGGCCCAACGCAAGCTGGTGCTGCCTGAAGCGGGACTCTACACGGGCGCTTACATTGATTTCGGCGATAAGGAGGACGGCGTCACCCTCGAACGAATCGAACGCTTCGAGCAGATGGTCGGTAAACACCAGGCCATCATCGCAAGTTCCAGCTACTGGGGCGAAGCCATGTTTCCCGAAGCGAACATGCGGCTGATCGCCCGTCACGGGGCCGTGCCGCTGGTATTCTGGTCCCCGTGGGACAAGCCCTATGTCGAAGGCCTTGGGCCCGACAAGTTTTCCCTGCTGCGGATCATCGCTGGAGAACACGACGGCTATATCGATATGTGGGCCGATAAGGCACGCCAGTTCGGGGCTCCCATGATCGTCTCCTTTGCCAATGAGATGAACGGTGCCTGGTTTCCTTGGAGCGGCATTCACTATGGAGGTCAAAAGCGATTGGCCGGACGCCCCGAAAAGAGCCCGGCTTATGAAGGCCCGGAGACCTTCAAGGCCGCTTGGCGGCATGTGGTAGACAGGGTGCGTTCCCGCGGTGCGACCAATATCCAATGGGTCTTTCATCTCATGAACTATTCCATGCCTATGGATTCGTGGAACATGGCCCCCCAGTATTATCCCGGACCCAACTATTGTGACTGGCTGGGAATCAGCTTATACGGATCCCAATTCCCGGGCGACGATAAATGGGCGGACTTCTTGCCTTGTTATGATTGGCCATACTCGGAGCTCAGCCAACTGGATCCCACCAAACCCATCATGCTTTGCGAATGGGGCGTGGGCGAGTTGCCGCACTTGGGCAACAAGGCCGACTGGTTCCGGGACGGATTCCGGACGATGAAAGATCCCAAATATGCGCGCACCAAAGCTATAGTTTACTGGCATGAGCGCTGGCAGAACAGCGAGGGCGAGAACAACAAGATGTATTCCAACTTGAGGGTCAATTCGACGCCGGAATCCTTGGAAGCCTATCGGCGAGGGGTGTCCGACCCGTTCTACATCGGAGCGCCCAGGTTCGTTCCCAAGTAGCGCCAACATGATGTCCATTGGCGTCAACTGGCGTCAACTGGCGTCCATAGGGTCCATAGGGTCCATAGGGTCCATAGGGTCCAGGGTCCAGGGTCCACGGCTCGGGCACACGGGCGGCTTTCGCGCTTCGGGCGTCTTCCTTTAACCTTTGCGCTTATGAACATTGGCGAGAACGTGCCCGATTTTGAGCTGCTAGATTCAGAAGGCTCGGAATGGCGTCTCTCCGAACAGCGCGGCAAGGTGGTAGTCCTGATTTTTTATCCCAAAGATAATACGCCCGTCTGTACGGCCCAAATGTGCAGCATGCGGGATCGCTGGCGCGACTATGAGCTTTCGGGCGCTGAGGTCGTTGCGATCTCGGTCGGTTCGGTCCAATCACACCGCGAATTTGCCCAGAAGCATCGCCTCCCGCAGCGGCTCCTCGCCGATGAGAACGCAAATGTGAGCCGGCTCCTGGGCGTCAAATCCGCGTGGGGCGGATCCCAGCGCGCTGTGGTGATCGTCGACGCTGCCGGGGCTTTACGCTATCGCAAGTCCACGTTCGTATTCTTGCGTCCGGGCGATGACTGCGTCCTTGCGGCCATCCGGGCGAGTGTCGCCGCGGCCTAAACCCGGACTGACCCGAATGGAGCTAAAGGAGGGTCCAGACCTGCTCCTCTGCCACCTCTGCGGTTAAAGATGGCCGACTGCATACGGGGCGGATGCTTTCCTGGGGAGCGATGTTTGGTAAATGCCGCCCGGTCTCTTCGGCACGGCTTAGTTTACCGCAGAGGTGGCAGAGGAGCAGAGGAGGCAGAGATAGGAGCCGAAGATGGATCACTGCCTGGATTGGATTTCTCTGCCGCCTCTGCCGCTTCTGCCACCTCTGCGGTTAAAGATAGCAGACTGCATAGGGGGCGGACGCTTCCGTGGGGCGCTATTTTTGGTAAATGCTGCTTCTGGGTGATTTTCGGTTCAGAGCATAGAGGGGTGCCACGCAATACTGGTATGGGCAGAAGTGCTCCCTGTTGATTTCACCGCATAGGCCCATGTTATGATTGCTATGGACTATTTGCCGGTGCGAAGGGGGGAAAGGGACGGAGCGGGTTTGGCAGTAAATGAGGTTTCACGTGAAGTGATTGGCGCAGCCATTGAAGTGCATCGGGACCTTGGCCCGGGATTGCTGGAAAGGTGCTATGAGGAAGCCCTTTGCCATGAACTGCATTCGAGGGGCTTGAAATTTTTGCGCCAGCACGCAGTTTCCCTGTCGTATAAGGGGGTAAAGCTTTCAGTTCCGTTCTCGCTTGATCTGCTGGTGGAAGGGCAGCTCGTTGTGGAGCTAAAAGCAAAGGAGCAAGTCACTTCACTGGACAAAACCCAGCTTCGCACCTACATCCGGCTTAGCCATCTGCACGTGGGGTTGTTGATTAACTTCAACGTCGAATGCCTGACCGATGGTGTGACGCGTGTGGTTAACCAGTTGTTGGAGGTGCCAGACGACGATCCCCCGGCTGATTTTATGGCGTAAAGCTTTATGTAGCTTTGCGCGCTTGACCCGAAAATTACGCAGTCACGATCGAGGCATGAGTCCGATTTGAACCGGAGATCCTGGATTGAATTTCTCTGCCACCTCTGCCACCTCTGCGGTTCAAGATGGCCGGCTGCATACGGGGTGGATGCTTTTCTGGGGAGCGATGTTTGGTAAATGCCGCCCGGTGTCTCTTGGGCACGGATAATTTTACCGCAGAGGTGGCAGAGAAGCAGAGGTGGCAGAGAAGGGAGCAGGTCCGTCACAATCCGATCCGCGAAATATGCTGAGTCGGACAGGTATGAACCGCCGAACCCACGATTGATTACGGGGAACCCCCGGAAATCGGCGGCGAGAGTCTTCCAACGCACAATGCTGGAGCTGCCCACAAAAACGATGACCCCTTTTTTTGGCGGGTTAACGCGATCCCCAGCCTCGAAAGCGTCCGACCTGACACCGGCGACCCTGGAACTCTCCGGATGCGACGCCGTCCTGGTGCGGGCCGATGCGGATATGGACCTTGCGGCGCGGGCCATTGCGTTCGGGCTCCGGCTCAATGGAGGCAACACGTGTATCGCCCCGCGCCGGATCTATGCGGTGGGCCCCACAGCGGCAGCAGCGTTGCAGGCCGTGGTTCCTGCGGACCTCCGGGTGCGGGAGGTCGCCGATGACGATTCCGCGGTTCTTCACGCCAACCAGTCGCGCTTTGGTTTGGGCGCAACCATCTTCAGCCGGGACCTGGTCGCCGCACGAGCCATGGCGGCGCGCCTGGATACAGGCTTGGTGATTATCAACGATATGATCGCTCCCTCGGCGGATCCGCGCGTGCCCTTCGGGGGACGCAAGCGCTCCGGCTTTGGCGTGACCCGGGGCGCGGAAGGCCTCTTGGATATGACCGTCCCCAAAGTCCTGCTGCTGAGCCCTGGCCGGTGGAGGCCGCACTTTGATCCGAGCACTCCGGCCGACCAATCCCTTTTCGCCGATTACATGACCGCCGCTCACGGCCGCGGCCTGCGCAAACGGTTGCGGGCGGCGGCCGCTTTAATCCGTGCCCTCGCGGCCAAGTCCAAGGTTCCGCATTCCCATGTCAACACCCCGGAGCCCGTAATCAGCTCGCCACTTTGATGCGCCCTTAATGAAATCCTCCTCTAAGAATCGAATCGTCATCGTTGGCGGTGGACTCGCAGGACTCTCCTGCGCCTGCACGTTGGCAGCCCACGGGTACGCCGTCACTCTCATCGAACGCAATTCGTGGGTAGGCGGCAAGGCCACCCTGCTCGAAAGCCATGGGTTCCGCTTCGATATGGGGCCAACCATTCTGACGCTGCCCTCGGTCTTGCGCCGGATTTTCGCGGAAGCCGGCCGCGACATACGCCAGTACCTCCAACTCGTACCTTGCTGTGCCTAGCCCTCGAGCTGGGCGTGGACATGCGCACGGAAACCCAAGTGACCCGGATCATCGCCCAAGACGGCGCTGTGTGCGGGGTCCAAACCGCCACCGGAGAAGTCATCGAGGCTTCCGCTGTGGTCTCCAATTGCGATTCGGTACGCACCCATCGGGAGCTCATTTCCGGGGTGCCTGCCCGGCGCTTTGCCAAACGCCGTAAATACGAGCCGGCCTGCTCGGGGGTGGTCCTCTACCTCGGGCTCAAACGCCAATACAAGCAATTGCTCCATCACAGCTTCGTGTTCTCCCGCGATCCGCACGAGGAATTCGAGTCCATCTACCGGCGCGGTGAGCCCGCCTTGGACCCGACCTGCTATGTGTGTGCTCCGGCCCAAACCGATCTGGGCGTGGCCCCAGCCGGGCACGAGGCCCTTTATGTGTTGGTCCATACGCCCTACCTGAGGCCGCACCATGATTGGAAGCGGATGCTTCCGGCTTATCGCGAAGTCATTCTGGACAAACTCGAGCGCGTCGCCGGCCTGCGCGGCATCCGGGAGCAGATCGTCTTTGAATCCGCCCTTACGCCTGCCGATATCCAGACCCGCTACCACGTGCTCGATGGAGCCATTTATGGATTGGCCAGTCACGGGCGCTTCCTAGGGGCTTTCAAGCCAGCCAATCGTAGTCCCGATCTTCGCGGGCTCTACCTTTGCGGCGGCTCTTCTCATCCGGGCCCGGGCGCGCCGATGGTACTCATGTCGGGTTGGATCGCTGCGGAATGCCTGCATCAGGACGGGATCTGCCATGCAGTCCCGAGCCAGATCATCGCAGCTTAAAGAGCTTTGCCATGTCTCATTCCCGGATCGCACACACCCTGCCCAACCCTTCCGGCTTCCTCGTACGGTCTTTTGCTCGGTACTCAAAAGCTTACTTGGCCCGGCATTTCCATTCCATCCGCATCAGCCGCGCCAGCGCTCCCGTCCCGGACGCGGACTGCCAGGCCCCAATCGTGGTCTACTTCAATCATCCCTCCTGGTGGGATCCCTTAGTCGCGATCACTCTCACCCAACGCTACTTCCCCACACGCGCCGCGTTTGCCCCGATCGATTCGGCGGCTCTCCAAAAGTATGCCTTTTTCAAGTGGCTCGGCTTTTTTGGGGTTGAACAGGACACCCACCGTGGAGCGGCAAGCTTCCTACGGATCAGCACGGAGATCCTTGCGCGGCCCCGGACGGTGCTCTGGATCACTCCGCAAGGTCACTTCCGAGATCCACGCGCGCGGCCCGTCCGGTTCAAGGCCGGCCTTGCCCATCTCGCTGCTAAGTTGCCCGAAGCCCATTTCATTCCGCTGGCTCTGGAATATCCCTTTTGGGAAGAGCGCACTCCGGAAGTCTTGATCCGTTTCGGCCCGCGGTTCATTCCGGGAATAAGGTGCGGGAGTCATGAGCTTCAGCGCGCTCTCGAGCGGCATCTGGAACAAACCATGGACGCATTAGCCTCCGAGTCCTTGTCCCGCGATCCGGCCCGGTTCGAGCCCCTGCTGGCGGGACGTGCTGGCACGGGAGGCATCTATCAAAGCTGGCAACGCGTGCGTGCCCGAATCCGGGGCCAAGAATTCCACCCTGAACACAGTCGCCCCTGATGAACCATCTCCTGTTTTCCTCCGATCTCTTGAGCCCGCTTTCGGTCGCGGCTTTGATCTTTGCTGCAATCCCTGCGGCGCTGTTCGCGCGAAATCTGCGGTTATATCGGCCAGCACCCGCCCGTGCTTCGCGGAAGGCCGTCTCGGTGCTCATCCCGGCCCGTAACGAAGCCGACCGGATCCTAGCCGCCATCGCTTCGGTACAAGCCAATGTCAACGTGGACTGGGAATTGTTGGTGATGGACGACCACTCCGAAGACGAGACCGCGTTGCGGGTGCTGAGGGTCGGGAAAACTGATCGCCGCATCCGTCTCCTGGATGCGCCTCCACTGCGTCCTGGCTGGGCGGGTAAACAGCATGCCTGCCATCTTTTGGCGCGCGCGGCTCGCCATCCGGTGTTGGTCTTCATGGACGCCGACGTACGTCTCACCCCTCATGCGCTCTCCCGCATGGCCGCCTTCCTGGATGTTTCCGGCGCAGATTTGGCCAGCGGCGTGCCGCGTCAGATTGTCCATACATGGGGCGAA
>JAYVTN010000100.1:0-3405 GCA_043788785.1 Spartobacteria bacterium
CCCGGCCGGGAACCGTGTGCTGGAAGCCCATGCCACCTCTTATGCGTAGGCGGCCAGCACCGGTAAGGGTTCGAACATGGGCTCGGTATTGTCCCAGACCTGCTCGACGACCGCCAAACTCGGCTGGGATTCCTTGGCTGCGTTCGACAAGAACCGGGCAGATTTCATCTGGCCATCGGTTTCACAGCACGCTCCGCAGGCAGTTGCAAAATGTTCGATCTGCCGTAACCATGACCTCCGATTGTTGCCGCTTGGGCACAGGAGCCGCAATTCGTCCTTGGAAAGAATGTGAAAACCTCGACGCGCGATGCCCTCCTGAACGGTTTGGATGAGTTCGATGAGGAGATCGTCGCTGAGAGGGTTCATACCCCAGCGTTTTAAGCCGAACACCCCCTTCTGTACTACCGGAGGGGGGCCTAGTAGATTCCCTTATGAAGCTACCTTAAGCCTTGGTCAGGAAGAAATTACGTTGCTTTGAGGAGATCGGCCGTTCCAGAGCTTCAAGAACCATCAACATGTCTTCCCAGACTTTGCGCTTCTCGCCCAGGGATTGGTTGCGCACCAAATAGGCGGGGTGATAGGTGGCCATGAGCGGGATGCCCCCGAACTGGTGCCAACGCCCGCGCAGTCGCGCCATGGGCTGGGTCTCGCCTAACAAGCCTTCCATCGCTGTGGCCCCCAAAGCCACCAATACCCGAGGCTGGATGATCTCAATCTGCTCGCGCAGGTACGGCAGGCAGGTTGCCATCTCGCCACGCGTCGGCTTACGATTGCCAGAATCCCCGGCCGGCATGTCGGGACGGCATTTAACGACGTTTGCGATATAAATCCCGGCCCGCTGGAAGCCCATGGCTTCGATGATCTTGGTCAAAAGCTGGCCGGCTTTGCCCACGAAGGGTTCGCCCTGCAGATCCTCTTCCTCGCCCGGAGCCTCGCCCACAAACATGATTTCAGCATCTGGATTGCCAACGCCGACCACAACTTGGGTGCGGGATGCCACCAGGTTGGGGCACTTCATGCATGCGCGCACGGGCTCCAGCATCTTAGCCAGCCGCTCAGCCCGATCAGTGCCGGGTTGCTTTGCTGGTGCCCGGAGGAGGGTCTGCACCATTCCCAGCGTCAAAGGTGCCGCACTTGGCTCGGGCGGCAGCTCCCTTTCAGCGACACGGGGCGCTTTCTGGACCTGAATCTTTCCGAGTTCTTCCAGAATTTTCCGGGATGCGCGTAGCTCCCCTCCCCGTTCTTTGATGGCGCCCAAGGCCTCTTGGACAAGCTCTACCGCAGTTTGGAATTTTTTCATAACAAAGTGGCTGGAACTCCCGCGTCCACGAAATCCGCGGGGATGGGCGATTGTAGGTCGATCCGTTCCCCGGAACGAGGATGGGCGAAACCCAATTTCCAGGCGTGAAGCATTTGACGGGGAAAACCGGCGCGCCGTCCGTAGACTTCATCGCCAAGGATAGGATTGCCCAAATGCTTGAGGTGGACGCGGATCTGATGGGTACGCCCGCTGTGGAGCGTGCATTCGAGCAAGGTCCCGGCCCGGAGCTCCAAGAGGACTCTCCAATCGGTGCGGGAAGCGCGTCCGTGCCCATTCTCGAGCACGGTCATTCGCTTTCGGTCAACCGGGTGTCGGCCAATGGCGGCGTTAATGGACCCATGGAGCGCGCTGAAACGGCCACTCGCCAGAGCAAGATAGATTTTGGCGACTTCCCGCTGGGCAAATTGCCGGGAGAGGCTGTTGTGGGCTAAATCATTCTTGGCCACGACAATGCACCCACTGGTGTCCTTGTCCAAACGATGAACGATACCCGGCCGTTGTTCCCCGCCGATGCCGGACAAGGTGGGGCAATGGTGCAGGAGGGCGTTGACCAGAGTGCCCCCCCAATTGCCTACCGCCGGATGGACAACCATGCCGGGCGGCTTGTTGAGGACCACCAGATCGTCGTCCTCGAATAGGATCTCCAAGCCGATGGCTTCGGGCAGGGTCTGGATCTGTGTGGCAGGAGGTTGTGCCAGGGCGACTCGCTCCCCAAGTCGCAGCCGGGTGTTGGGCTTGGCCGACGCGCCATCGATGTGAACGAATCCGCTCTTGATGAGCTCTTGGAGCCGCGAACGCGACAGCTCCGGGATCTGGGCCACCAGGAACTGGTCCAGCCGCATACCTTGGTTTTCGCTTGGAACGATGAACTCTGCCGTTTGCACAGGCGGCCTAACTACCGCAAATATACCGGAGTGGCCAACCCCCAGTTCTTCCGCACCCGCAACTGTCCACTTTACCCGGAGGCCGCCCTCGACTAAACCCTCGCCCTCCTATGGCTTTTCTCAACGACAATTACCTCAAGCTTCGCGCCGGTTACCTCTTCCCGGAGATCGCCCGCCGGGTAAACGCTTTCTGCTCCGCAAACCCTGAATCCGCCAAGCGCTTGATCCGTTGCGGTATTGGCGATGTGACCGAGCCTTTGCCCGAGGTCGTGCGCTCGGCCATGCACAAGGCTGTTGATGAAATGGGCGTCCGGGAAACCTTCCGCGGTTACGGGCCAGAACAAGGCTATGAATTCCTGCGCAGCGTAATCGCCCAGAACGATTACCGCGCCCACGGCTTGGAAATCGCCGATGACGAGATCTTCGTCTCCGACGGGTCCAAGTGCGACTGCGGGGCGATTCTGGATGTTTTAGGGGATCGCAACATCATAGCGGTGATGGATCCTGTGTATCCGGTCTACGTCGATACCAATGTGATGGTGGGCCATACGGGGGCCGCTAGCGAAACGGGTGCTTACGAGGGTCTCGTCTATCTGCCGTGCAACGAGGCCAACGGCTTTGTGGCGGACATCCCCAGCCAGCGCGCCGATGTCATTTACCTCTGCTTTCCCAACAACCCGACCGGTTCGGTGGCCACCCGCGCACAGCTAGAGGCTTGGGTGCAGTATGCCCTTAAACATAACAGCATCCTGCTCTATGACGCCGCTTACGAGGCCTACATCAGCCAGCCGGATATCCCCCATTCCATCTATGAAATCCCTGGTGCCCGGGATTGCGCCATTGAGTTCCGGAGCTTTTCCAAGAACGGCGGATTTACAGGGACCCGCTGCGCATTCACCGTGGTGCCCAAGTCGCTTTTAGCCCAGACCGGCACTGGCGAGCGACTGCCGCTCCACCCGTTGTGGAATCGCCGGATGAGCACGAAATTCAATGGGGTCAGCTACATCGTCCAACGAGGGGCGGAGGCGCTTTACAGTCCTGAGGGGCGTGCCCAAGTCCGCGCATTGCTCGACCACTACATGGGCAATGCAGCGATCCTGCGCCAAGCGGTGGCTAAGATCGGACTCCCCGTCTGGGGAGGCGTCAACGCCCCCTACGTCTGGGTGAAGACGCCAAAAGCCATGGCCAGCTGGGAAATGT
>JAYVTN010000101.1:0-3214 GCA_043788785.1 Spartobacteria bacterium
CCCAATCCAGCCGCGAAGTCCGGGCTGATTATTACAATCTTACCCGGGTACTCAGGCTTTGCAGAAAACTCGATCTGGTCCTCGGATGGTGTCGAGTGCGCCAAGGGATCGTTGTCCGAATCGACGCCGATATTCACCTGCCATACCTCGTTCTCGTTATGGTCACCACTCCCGAAGAGGACATATTCGCTCGTTACCGGGTTGACCAACTTTCCGATCCAGACAGCAGCCAGGGACTGATCGTCGATTGACGCGCTGTTGGCGAGTCCCTCCATGAAGAAAGGAATGGGTACTCCCGGAGACATTTTACCGAGATCAAGCGGCACAGTTTTTGCATTGTCCTGCCAAAGCTTCAATTTGTCAGGAACCGTCACCTGAGCGGAAAATGTATCACCGGAGCCGAAATCTTGCGACTCCTCCACCTCAATGAAACCTGCCACCAAAGCGCCGTATTTGTTGGGGATGGGCCCGGTGTCCTGCATGTCCCAGGCTTGATTATCGTTCACGTCAAAACTGTTAACATAGGCGGCGGGCAAGTCGTGAATTACGATTTCCGGCACATCCACGAACCTTACCACGGCTGAATCGACGACTGGTGAAGCAAAGTAGTTTTTATCCGTGACAGTGAATGTGACAAGGACTTCCCCTCGCTGAGTCGCCGCAAACTTTGCGGTAAGTCCTGTCCCCGAGGCTGACACCCCAGCGCCCGAGGCTTTCCACTTCACCTCTGGATCTGGAGAAGCAGGGGCCTTTTGTGGCCCGCAACATTGATTGGCGTCTGTCCGGATTCTATCGGCAGGCCCGAACCCCGTTGCCGCCGATACTGTCGCGAACGTCGGAAGCGAATCAGAAAGATCAGCCGTCGCCTTATTCGGGGCGAGGCCGATAATCTGATAGCTCGGACTAAGCGATAGACTCATTACGGGAGCGCCGCTCACCCAATTCCAACTGGACCAAGCGCTCACGCAAGGGTTGGTTAGGATACTGGCATCGGATGGTCTGAGGGACAGAACTGCGGCGACAAAAATCGCTAGGGTCGTGGAAAAGTGTCGTTTCATTTGAAAAGTCATCTGCGGCTCCCGTTGTGTTCAGTTTCGGGCGGCAATCCTGCGCAGAGCGGACTCTGCTGCTGGACGCAACCGGAGGTCGCCCTCGGAGGAAATCTGCTGCAGACGTTCAAGCGCATCGGAACCACTCACCGTGCCCAATGCCGCCACCGCGCTGATTGCAAGGGGACCGTTCCCGTGGCCTGCCAGAATTTCCTCAATCGCGGGGAGCAATTCCTCGGCCCCGTATAATGCGCCCACTTGGAGCGCGGTGATTCTCGACAATTCGCTAGCGGATTCATCTAGCGCAATGTCGCATGCTGACTTTTTCACAAATTGCTGGTCGAGTCCCGGCAATCTCCCAACAAGCCGATTAGCCGCAAGCAGAGCAGTTCCCGCGATGGTCGAGTCGGTTTCTGCCAAAGCCTTACGGATGATGTCTCCGCCCTTGTCCAGATTCCCGTAGCCATTCTCGTACCACAGGGAAAGGTGCTGGATAGCGTAATCGCGGATAGCGGCTGGATGGCCATGGTCCTCGTAGAGTTCAAGCATGGCATCCTCAATTTTATTCGAAGGCGGCACGCAGTTCCTGAGAATGTTCAGGATCTCGTTCTTGAGCGCGAAATATTGGTTTTCGTTGAAGCCGGAAGGCATGTCCTTGGCCATCAGAAAGACGTAAAGAGAATCCCTGTCGGCTGCGGAGAGGGTCGATTCATGCTCTTTGATTTGCTGGAAGGTGGAAACGAAGTTGATGTTGGGCCCGAACTCGATCGGCTTGGGCGGCACCGGGTCGACGGGAGCTGTCTCAGGCTGACCAACAGGCGCGTTTGCCTTACCTGTATTCAGGATGGCCTCAGGGACAGGGGCCGCATCGGGTGCGGCTGGCGTGCTCGTTAGCTCTACCCTGCTGGTCGCCCCGGGATCATCACGCCATAGGCACAGCGCGGCCCCGATACTGACCGCCCCCAACACAATGATAAGAACCTTGGTCTTCATCAGCTTACATGGTTCCGACCAGCACACCGCTTTGATAAACTTTGGTCCGATGACAAACCGACGTCTTGGTTCCGGCAGCCTTGATCATCCGGACGTTTGCGCACCCTGAAGCATCGAAATCCGAAGCCGACAGCGTCTTTACAATGGTTCCATCATCAAAGGTCACTCCGCCGACAAATATCTCGAATACGAACGAAAGGTTCGGACTCATGCTCCCCGTGAACATGACGCCGTGCTCTACAAGCTGACTCTGGTCCGGGTAAATTTCCACAATCTCAGTACGGTAATTGGTCAGGTCGAAGCCCCGAACCTCTGTCGCGGCTTGGATTGGGCCGCCAGCGCCCAAGCGCGAGATGGCGTATTGCGATACAGGCTGTGAGACAAACACGTCGAAACGCCTTCCCCCATTGGACAAATACGCCTCTTGAGGGAATCCCATGGTGTCATCAGCTTGAATTCCTGATGCGTTGGTTATATTGGGACAATCCCAGGGCCGCCACCGGTTTACCCAGGCCGATATCTGCTGTGGAAAGAACTCATCGACGACCGTCACCAAAAGGATTCCGGAAGACTGCGTGGTGCCCGTGTAGGTCCCCGTTACCGAATAGGTGCCTGCTGCGGGGAATTGGCAGGCAATTGGGGCGCCCGAAGTCGTTTCGAACGGAGCGGCTACGCCTTGGACTGTCAAGGTGACGTGGCCAGCGTCGACGTTCTCGTCCGGGGCGGGCTGAAGTGGCCTGGCCGACAGCAGCAAAGAGTCGTCTTTGCGTATCTTGATCGTATGTGTTTGGAGCACGTTGGTCGGAGTCCACTTGAGCTTGGCCATGGTTTGCGGCCGACCCGGTCCGAATCTCACGCTGATCTGGGTATCCGCTGAAGCCGACAGGGGAACGTTTGCATACCAGCGGTTGTTGATCTGCCGACGGGCCTCGGCCGCAGGCTCAATGACAATCCGATTGGCCCCGAGCAACACACCCTCCACGCACACTGGCGAAGTGGGGCTCGTGACTGGAACTGCATCAAGGCGCTCGTTGCGGCCCAAGTATTGTTCCACCCAGTCTTTGATTCCGTTGCCGTTGGCGTCCGGCCCCGCAACCGACTGGAGAGCGACGCGATCAATCTGAAGATTCCGCCCGATCTGGCAATTGTCCCAAACCAACTTCACGGTGTGC
>JAYVTN010000102.1:0-4406 GCA_043788785.1 Spartobacteria bacterium
CTACATCTTTTCTGATGGGATCGCAAAGCGCCGCCGCCGGGCTAATATCATTCTACGCTCCGGCGTGAACTTGCCACTAATTGCGGCGGACTACACTAGGTGCAGAATCATCTCACACCAAACGGGCTTCACTTAACGGGTCGCAAAGGTGCTGTAGTCATTCAGGGTTTTTTCTCAAATAATCGTCTATTCCTCCTCTCTGGGAGGCTGCAAGCCTCCTCGACAGTGCTGCGCACGAGGGTATCGGGCCGTTCACACCAGTTGGCCTCTGACCCGAATGGCGCTAGATTAAGGAAGGGTTCGGACAGACCTGTTCCTATCTCTGCCACCTCTGCTACCTCTGCCACCTCTGCGGTTAGAGATAGCCGCCTGCATTCGGGGCGGGATGTTCTGGTGGGGAGCGAGGTTTGGCAAATGGTCCCGTGGCCGTTGAGCACGGCTAATTGTACCGCAGAGGTGGCAGAGGTAGCAGAGGTGGCAGAAGGGAGTGGTCAGTCTTAAACCTTCCTTAATCTAGCGCCATCTGGGCGAGGGGCTACTTCGTGGACACAGTGGGTCGGGTTTCCGCTTTTTCTTCACTGTCGTTGGCACGGCCTGCTGGGGCGTTGGAGCGGTAATCGCTTGGGCGCCAGCCCACCCACTTTTTGAAGGCGTTCGAGAACACAAAACCGTTTTGATATCCCACAGCGTGAGCGATGGCCTCGATTTTCTGGTTGGAGGTGGTCAGCAGGGTCGCCGCTAATTGCATCCGCAAGAAAGTGACATGCTGCATCGGGCTGCGGCCCAGTTCCCGGCGGCAAAGCCTCCGGATATGTTCGGTGCTCATATGGCACTGAGCGGCCAAGGCTTCCAGCGACCAAGGTTCGTGAAGGCGCGTGGCAACCCGCTTCCAGAGTTCCTCGAGCCGAGCCTCGGTCTGCCATGGACGCGCGAAACGCATGACGTAGCCGTGGATCAATTCCACCCAATGCCCCAAGGAGGCGTGCACTTGTTGGGTTTGCATTTCTGCGTGCAATCCTTGGACGGCGGCCCGCATCGGCATGGGATCAAAGCGTGCTACAGCTGGGGAGGAGCAGGAGACCAAAGGGCGGTGGTCGGCCGGATGTTGATAGCGCACCCATGTAAACTCCCAATTGCTGGTAGGATCCGAATGGAAGGCCAAGAGCGCATGGGGCGGGGCAAGGCAAGCCCAGCCGGCCTTGCACACCTGCCAGCGTCCATCGAGGAGGATCCTGCCGCGGCCTGCCGAGCAGGACAGGAAGTAAGCGCCCGTGAGATCCATACGAACCATCTCGTAGGGAACGGCCGCATCGGCGATCCCGATATGGGCGATGTGATGAAGGGCCAGGGTCGGGCATGTCTGAGCATCGACCTTCGATTCCCGGGTGTCTCCACCTAGGATGTGTGTCTCAGATAGCCGTCTGTGGTTTCTGGTCATTGATCAATCGCCAGAGCCTGCCAGAGTTGTCGACGCCTTTGGAATCCTGTTGTGAAGGCATTTTGCTCAAAAGCCCCCATTCGTATGAAAAATCCTGCCCTTCTGCTGGCACTGCTGTGCATTGCTGCCCTTTCGAATGCCGCTTCCGGAGCCGATCCGTTGCGCGTGTTCATCCGCGGCGGAAAGAAGTCCCATGGACCCAATGCCCACGAGCATGAACGGTTTTTGACCGACTGGAAAATCCTCCTCGCCGAACGGGGCATCAAGAGTGATGGGGCCATGGACTGGCCGACCTCCGAGCAGTTCAAGAACACGGATGTCGTTATTGTCCATGCCCAGGAGGGCGGAAACGTCACGGCTGAGCAGAAGGCCGACATTGAAGAATTCATCAAGCGGGGAGGCGGGTTGGTCGTGCTGCATGCGGCCGCGGTCTCCAACGACCCGCCCTGGTGGAAACAGGTCATCGGAGGGGCCTGGGTGCCCGGGACGACCAAGTGGAAAGAAGGCATGATGGATCTCTACTACACAGAGAACCAACGCCTTGAAGCCGGCCACCCCATCACATTGGGGGCATCCAATTTCCGTCTCGATGATGAGATCTATTTCGACATGGCTATCTCCCCGGAGGCACGCGTATTGGCCACCAGCTATACCCCTAAGCTCAAGAACAACGAAGGACTGGCCCCGGGCGGAAAAGCCCACATCTACGATATCCAGCCCCAAATGTGGGCTTACGAGCGCAAGGCCGAAGGCGGTACCCGGCCATACCGGGCGTTCGTGAGCATCCCGGGTCACCTCTACGGCACGTTCGAGAAGCCCCAGTACCGGGCGATATTGATGCGAGCCATCGCATGGGCAGGCAACCGGACCGACATCAACGAGTTTGCCCGCAAGGAGGAGCTGGAGGCCTTGACCTATCCCGAAGGTGGGCCCCAACGGCCGGCTGACACGCTGGCCAAGCTGGAGATCCACCCCGATTTCAGCATGAAACTGGTCGCTTCAGAGCCGCTTATTAGCAAGCCCATGAATTTCGACTGGGATCCTGCTGGCCGGCTTTGGGTCGCGGAAACCCCGGAGTATCCGAATGGCAGGCGGGGCATGCGTCCCGATTACCGGGGGAAAGAATGGAAGGAACACGGCGGGATAGACCCGGTTGTGGGCCAACAAAGCCGCAAGGCGATCGATAAGATCAGTATCCTAAGCGATTCCAAGGGAGACGGGGTCATGGACAAGAAGAGCGTGTTCTATGAAGGCCTGGATCTGGTCACCGGCTTGATTTTCTACAAGGACGGCGTCATTGTCACGCAAGCGCCGGACATCCTCTGGATTCGCGACACCGACCAGGACGGCAAAGCCGACAAGGTGGAGAAACTCTACACCGGGCTCGGAAAAGGGGACACGCACGCGGTCATCAACAATCCGCGCTGGGGTTGGGATGGCTGGATCT
This sequence comes from Spartobacteria bacterium, assembly GCA_043788785.1. Lineage (GTDB taxonomy): Bacteria > Verrucomicrobiota > Verrucomicrobiia > Chthoniobacterales > Chthoniobacteraceae > CAIURC01. Next base: position 2,886 of record JAYVTN010000102.1, read on the forward strand.
ACTGCACGCACGGGTACAGCGGGTCCCGCGATGTCACCAACGGGGACGGCACCCAACACTTCGGCGCGATCGGCAGCGGAGTGGTGCGCTTCAAGCCGGACGGATCCGCCTTTGAGCAATACTCCTCCAAGGGGGGCAACACGTGGGGCCTAACGGTCACGGGCGATAACCGGATCATGTGGACCCAGCCCACGAGCGGTCAGCTGCTCATGCAAACGGTCCTGCCTGAATACGCGCTGGCCCGGGGCAAGGTAGCCAATCAAGCCAGCTTCAAAGTGGTCATCCCTTCCCCGAAATCTTTCCCTGCAATGACTTGGAAGGACATGGCGTATGCGCAGATCGACTGGGTGGGCAGCTTCACAGCAGCGGCTGGCGCTGTTTGTTACGATGGGGGAACGTGGCCTGCCGAATATAATGGAGACTATTTTACGACGGAACCGACCATCAACATCCTCCATCATGAGCGGCTGACTCCCGAGGGCGCCAGCTATACGGGCACAAAACTGCCAGGTCGTGAACAGACCGAGTTTGTTCGCTCCAGCGATATGTGGTGGCGGCCCATTGAGGTGCGGGTGGGCCCGGACGGGGCGATGTACGTGGGCGATTTCTATAATCAAGCGGTCATCCACAACGACACGCGGGGCCCGGACCACAACGGGGTGAACGCGGCGGTGCGTCCCGACCGGGACCACTACTTTGGCCGGATCTGGCGGGTGGATCACAAGCAAGCCAAGTCCGTGCCGGTTCCCAATCTGAGCACAGCCACGCCCAAGGGGTTGGCTGCGGCCCTGGCCCACTCCAACCGTTCGGTGCGCATGAGCGCCTCCCGGTTGCTGATTGAAAAGGCCGGTGATCCGTCGCCGGTGGAGAAGGTGTATTCCACAGGTAATGCGGAGGCCAGGATAGCCGCCCTGTGGACCTTGCGTGGTCTGGGCGCGGTCAAGACCGGGATCTTGGAGAGCGCCTTCGCCGATGCAGAGAGCGCGGTAAGGCGCAACGCGGCTTTGGTTGCCGAGAGCATGGCCGTTCCGAGCTCCAAAGCCTTGGTGGCGCTGCTGCAGGATCCCGACGCACAGGTCCGCGTGGCGGCTCTCCGCGCGATGGCAGCCGGCAAGCTCGATGACGCCGCCGCACGCACTCTGATCGCCGCATGGCCCAAATTCGATGATGGTTTCCAGCAAAGCGCCGCGATCGGGGCCGCAGCTTCGAGTCCCATCGTGAGCATCCGTGCGACATTTGACTCGGCCCAGCCAGCCGCCTTGATACCGCTGGTATCCCAATTAACGGCCGCGCTCGGAGCTAAGAACGATCTCCAAGCGGCTGCCGAGCTCCTGATCCTCCTTGCGGGAAAACCTGCCAGTCAAGATGGCCTCAAACAAGCCGTACTCGAAGGCTTGGGACAAACCTTGCAAGCCGCCCCTCCGATGAGTCCACAGCTGGTTGCCGCGCTTGGACAATTAATCGAGTCCGGCGTTGGATCCAGCGCCCTCGGGTTGGCACTCAAATGGGATGGAACCGGGG
>JAYVTN010000103.1:0-5186 GCA_043788785.1 Spartobacteria bacterium
CTACATCTTTTCTGATGGGATCGCAAAGCGCCGCCGCCGGGCTAATATCATTCTACGCTCCGGCGTGAACTTGCCACTAATTGCGGCGGACTACACTAGCTCCGGCGTGCCATCCTGTGTTACGCCTTTCACCGGTGGGATCGCAAAGCCTCGCCACCGGCTACTTTCTTGTATGCCTCCGGCATTAGAATCGCGTGAAATCGCATAGGTTCTCAGGCTCTTTATTCTGTGCACTAATTGCCGGGCCTACACTAGTAGACAAGAGGTTCGGGCAATTCAAAGGCCCCTTGGATCAGGTGGAAGCTCACCTGCTCCTCTTCGAGGATCACCTCCACGATATCAAAGCGAAAGAGCAACTGGGGGTTGCCGAGCATTTTAAGCCAAGCCATTGCGCCCCGGGCGATTAGTCGCTGCTTGGTTTCGTTCACGGCGGAGGCCGGTACCCCGAACTCCACATCGCGCCGGGTTTTGACTTCCACAAAGGCCAGTGTGCTGGCGCGTCGGTCCCGGCACACGATATCGACTTCGCCTCCATGGGGAGCGCTGAAATTGCGATACAGGATTTTGTAGCCGCGCGTTTTGAGGTAACGCGCCGCCAAGGCTTCCCCACGTTGGCCCAAGCTGGCCGAATCCTCTTCGTCCGGCCTTTTACGCAAACGGGAAAGTACACTGGCGAACCGGCAAAAAACTGCGGCGATGAATCGGGCAGGGGCCATGGTTGTTGAGTCTCTCCAAATGGACTCGGGTGCCGTAGCCTTTGTGGCGGTGAAATTCGTACTCGGGGTAGAGCAGATCCATGGCAACCATGATCCGGTCCCGGGTGACTTTGGCCAGGACACTGGCGGCTGCGATTGAATAACTGAGGCAGTCGCCATCGACCAAAGCGGTATGGGGGAAGGGGAACAAGGGAACAGGCAGTCCGTCAATGAGGGCGTGGCCCGGTCGCGGTTCGAGCTTTAGGCAGGCTTCGCGCATCGCCTCATGGGTGGCCCGCAGGATGTTGACCCGGTCAATCTGCTGGCTTTCGACGACCGCACACGCCCAAGCGACGTCGGGGCGGGTCGTGAGTTCATTGAAAATTTCCTCCCGCTGGGTGGCACTGAGTTGCTTGGAATCGCGCAAGCACCCGTGCCGGAATTTCCGGGGAAGGATAGCAACCGCCGCCACAACGGGACCTGCCAACGGCCCCCGGCCCGCTTCGTCGATCCCGGCAACCAACTCGGTGCCCGATGCCCAGAGGAGCTTTTCATGGCGCAAACTGCATTTCATGGCAGGGGACCGGTATAAAACACAAACACTGATCAGCTCTCAACTTCGCGGCAAGCGAAGGCAAGTGCGGATCAGTGTTTGCGGAAAGAACGGGAGAGCCTACTTGACCTGGGCCTTCTCGCGCACAGCCATCGCCTGCTTGCCTTTACGGCCACGCAGGTAATTGAGCTTGGAGCGGCGAGCGGTGCCGGCAGTTTCGACCTCGATCTTGGAGATACGGGGCGAATGGACCGGGAACACGCGTTCCACACCTTCGCCGTAGGAGATGCGGCGCACGGTGAAGGCAGCGTTCAAGGAAGTGCCTTTCCGGCCAATTACGATACCGGTGAAGATCTGAACGCGTTCCTTTTCACCTTCCTTGACGATGGTATGGACACGGACACTGTCACCCACGTGAAATGTGGCGACGTCCTTCTTGAGTTGCTCCTGCTGGATTTTCTGGATGATCTTATTCATGGCGAAATTGGCGAAAATACCTTTCCACGGGTGTAGAAAGGGGCAAGAGGAGTAGCCTATATTTACATCGAAGCAACTGGAAAATCAGAATCCCGCCCCATCCATGGAGGAAATCATCGATCTGCAGAGTGACGCGTATTTCATGTCGGAGGCCCTCCGGCAGGCCCGGAAAGCGTGGGAACGCGAGGAAGTACCGGTCGGGGCGGTCATCGTCAATGAGGGGCGGATCATCGCCCGGGCCCATAATCAGGTGGAAATGCTCCAGGACGCGACGGCGCATGCCGAAATGCTGGCCATTACCCAGGCCCAGAGCGTGGTGGGCAACTGGCGGTTGAGCGAATGTCATCTCTATGTGACCAAGGAGCCCTGCCCGATGTGTGCCGGGGCCATGGTCCATACCCGGGTCAAAAGGGTGGTTTTCGGGTGTCCCTCGCCCAAGGACGGGGCAGCGGGAGGCTTGATGAACCTCCTCCAGCATCCCGGGCTGAATCACCGGTGCGATTTGACCTCCGGGGTGCGTTTGGACGAATGCGCCGGCATGTTGCAGGCGTTTTTCCGGGAACGCCGCTCGGGAGGGCGGGAGGAGGGTTAGCCACGGGTAGGCCGCTCGGGCGCGGCGGGGGCATGGGCTGGGCTTCTAAGTGGTCCCATCTGGAAAGCCAACGGCCTGATCTACTCCAGCCCAGGGCAACGCCCTGGGATTTGACCCCAGAGGCCGCGAAGCCCTGAATGGGCGCCTTAATCGAGGTTGGCTGAGCATCTCTGTCGGCTCGATCCTCGTCGCGGGGGTCGCGCTAATGGACTGTATGGACTGGAGGGCGGCTGTTTTGACCGCAAGAGCGCAGAGGAACCGGGGCGCTATCCGGGTCCGGTTGCGATAGCTTGTAACATCCAGGCCGCACCTATTACCGTCCGATAACCCGCTGATAAACATCCATCGATATGCCTCGCCTTTCCCTACACCCGTTCCGCACATCAATGACTTGGCCCGCTTTAGTGCTGGCTTCCCTGCTTGGGATGCACCTCGCCACGCCCCCGCCGGCTCGGGGTGCGGAAGGCGATACGGCTGCTACCATCACCGAATCGCGCAACAAGATTGCTGAGAAGAAGAGGGATTTCGATGCGAGGGTGGCGGCGGTGGACAAGGAAATCGCCGAGGCCGCAGTCCAGAAAGCAATCAATCCTTCCAAACAGAAGTTTCTCTCGGAAATGCTTGGGAGGTTCAGAACAAAGGCGGATGAGATGTGGCCGCGTTTCACCAACCTGTATTCGCCGCCCAAATTTGAGCCGAGCCCCGAGATGGAACCTCTGAACGTGGCGTGGGCCGACCTGGTTCAAGGAGTTGAAGGCTAAACACCCCGAGGCGTTTTCACTCCACTCCGAGAGCCAGATCCCGGCGCACGGACGGTAGGCGCCGTGGCAAGTCCATACAGTCCATACAGTCCATACAGTCCATACAGTCCATAAAGTCCATACAGTCCACACCACAGGCGATTATGGACCTTATGGACTGTATGGACCTTATGGACCTTATGGACAGCGTGCTTCCTGCGGTTCATTGGCTGGAGCCCATGCCTCTGGGCGCGCTCCACATTTAGCTTAGGCTAGAGCACCAGCATGCAATCCCCGTAGCTGTAGAAGCGGTACTTCTCCTCGATGGCGTGGGCGTATGCCTTGAGCGCCAACTCGCGGCCCATGAGCGCACTGACCATCATCAGGAGCGTGGATTTGGGCAGATGAAAGTTCGTGAGGAGGGCGTCGATGACTTTGAACTGGTAGGGCGGGTAGATGAAGATGTCCGTCTGGCTGTTCCTGGGTCCCACGGGACGTCCGCAGGATTCCAGGACACGCGTGGTGGTCGTCCCAATGGCGATGACCCGTTTGGCAGCGTTGATGGCGCGGGCGGCGGACTCCGAGATCTCGAATCGCTCGGCATGCATCCGGTGCTCGGTTAAAGATTCCACCTGTACGGGGCGAAACGTCCCCACGCCGACGTGCAGGGTCACAAACGCATGGGGGATCCGTGCCAGCATTTCAGAGGTGAAATGCAGGCCCGCTGTCGGAGCAGCCACGGCGCCGCTGGAGGTTGCGTACACTGTTTGGTAGCGCTCGGCATCGGCGGCTTCCGCCGACCGTCCGAAATAGGGCGGGATGGGAAGCTCGCCTACTCGCTCCAGATCGATAGGGGCCTCGAACTCCAGGATACGTTCGCCTTCCGGGCAAATCTCGGTGACGTGGCCGGGTGTTTGCTGGATGAGCACGCTTTTGCCCACGGTCATGCGTCGGCCGGGTTTGACCAAGCACTTCCAGCGGTTGGGCCCCACCGCCTCCAGGAAGAGCAATTCGATGCGGCCATCATCGGAGTACACCCGGGCCGGGATCACCCGTGTGTTGTTGAGCACCAGCAGGTCGCCTTCGCGCAGAAACGCCGGCAGTTCCGAGAACTGGCGATCTTCCATGCGCCCCTCGGAACGGTGGATTACGAGCATCCGCGACTGGTCGCGGCGCGCTAGCGGATGGCGCGCGATGAGCGCTTCCGGGAGCGGGTAATCGTAGTCGCGGGTGAGCAGACTCACAGCGGAAGGGCGCTAGACTGCGGCTTTGGCCCTGCCTCGCTCGCCGTGAACCCGTTGCAATTCGCAACTGGTGGCAGCGGCGGTCACCAGATCGGACACACGGCGTTTGAGCCGGTAGGAGCGGATAAACAGCAGTGTGGCGAACCCGGCGTATGCCGCCCACAAGAGCACATCATGGTTGGAGGTGAACAACTGGCGGTAGATGAGGGCCGTGAGGGCAATGAAATTGGCGAGGAAGGTAGTCACCACCATCTTGGAGCGCAGCTGCACGCGCGTCAGGCATTTGGGGCCCCCATGATACTCTGTGACGGTGTGCAGCTTCACAATCCACCAGAAGTTGCCGTAAATCTGGACGTCCCAGTTCTTCCAGCCCGTATCGGCGGAATAACGCCAGCCTTCGGTTTCCAGAAGGGCAAACACCTCGGTGAGAAGTCGTTCCCTGCCTTGGCCCGTTTCGTTCCAGAAGTTGAGGTGGGTTACGCTGCCCTTGTGGGGGCCCACCACCGCGTGGGTTTCCGGAGCGGCGATGACCGATGCCGGGGTCCGCTTGTATTTGAGCCAGGTGAAGTAACGGGCCCAGCCGCGTCCCAAGGGTTGCATCAAAGCCAGAAAGGCTACCAAAAGCCGTGCGCGGACAGTGTCGAACTCGCGCTCGATCCGGGCATTGACCATATAGCTCAAGCCGACCAGGAAGGTGCCTCCCAGCATCAGCAAGGGCACAATCCGCAGGTTGGGGAAGGCCACGGTCACCACAAAGATGAAGACCGTCAGCGCGACCCACTCGATACTGCCCAGGTAGGCAGCGACGGCGCTTTGCGGGGCGGGGTAGATGGATTGGAAGAGGCCTTGTCCGAATACCCCGTGGTAGATGACCGGGCGGTTGAG
>JAYVTN010000104.1:0-6063 GCA_043788785.1 Spartobacteria bacterium
TTGGCGTCTTTGCGTCTTGGCGTGAGACCAAAGCTCCGTTCGAATCCTCAACGGAAGGCTCACGCCAAGACGCACGTCATCAAGCGCCCCGCAGCAGGGTGCCCAGCCCGCTGGACCTACAAGCGAACGGCCTCCGACATCTTCGAAAAAGTGAAGTGCGCCAGAAAAAAGGTCGATACATTGCACTAATTGTGACGGACTACACTAGAACCGCTTGGAAGGCCTTCAACCCGAAAGGCGGTAAAACACGGTCCCCGGCAAGCGAGCCGGGGCGGGGCCTGTGCGGTAAACAAGGTATTAAGCAAAAGCTAAAAGCTGAAACTGCGCCGGACGCGGCCGAAGAAGAAGCGGAAAGCCGAAAGTTAAAACGCAGACACTCGCAGCGTTTTAGCTTTCAGCTTTCGGCTTTCAGCTTTTTCTTATGCCTCGTCCGGCAGTGTTTTAGCTTTCAGCTTTTTGCTTTTAGCTTTTTCTTCAGCCTTTTACCTTTCCCTTTTCCGTTGCACTCCCCTACTCCAAGAACCCCTCAGAACTGTTTAAATTCCTTATGAACCGAAAAATTCGCATGGGCATGGTCGGCGGTGGCCGGGGCGCTTTCATTGGAGGCGTTCATCGCATTGCCGCCAACATCGACGGGCAAATCGAGCTGGTTTGCGGAGCGTTCAGCAGCGAGCCCCAACGCTCGCGCGATTCCGGAGCCGACCTGTTCCTGCCTCCGGAACGCTGCTACGGCACCTTTGAGGAGATGATCGAGAAGGAGAAATGCCTGCCTTTGGGCGAGCGCATGGATTTCGTTTCCATTGTCACCCCCAACCACATGCATTTTGCTCCGGCCAAACTGGCGCTCGAAAACGGGTTCCACGTTCTTTCGGATAAACCCGCAACGTTCGATCTTTCCCAAGCCAAGGCACTCGCCGGGGTGATAGCAAAGTCCGGCCTCCTTTACGGCCTCACCCACAACTACACAGGCTACCCCATGGTCAAGGAAGCCCGGGAGTTGGTTCATTCCGGGAAGCTAGGAAAAATTCGCAAGGTCGTTGTTGAGTATCCCCAAGGCTGGCTGTCCACGCGGATTGAGGAAACGGGCCAGAAGCAGGCGGGTTGGCGCACCGACCCCAAACGCTCCGGGGCGGCTGGATGCATCGGGGACATTGGAACCCATGCCGAAAATCTGGCCGAGTACATCACGGGCCTGAAGATCAAAGAGTTGGCGGCGGACCTGACCGCGTTTGTGGATGGACGCCTCTTGGACGACGACGGCAACCTCCTTCTGCGCTTCGATTCCGGAGCCAAGGGCGTGCTGCATGCCTCCCAGATATCCGTGGGCGAGGAAAACAACCTGAGCATCCGTGTGTACGGGGAACTAGGCGGGCTCGAATGGCACCAGAACGAGCCCAACACACTGCTGGTCAAGTGGCCCGACCAGCCGGCCCAGATCTACCGGACGGCCAATGGCTATCTTTCCAAAGCCGCTGCTGCCGCTGGGCGCACACCGCCGGCCCACCCGGAGGGCTACCTCGAAGCGTTCGCCAACGTTTACCGCAACTTTGCCAGCCACATCCGTGCGCGTCTCGAAAACCGGGAACCCGACCCCTTGGTGCTCGACTATCCCAAAATCGAGGATGGCATTCGTGGCATGGCGTTTATCGAGGCCGTTGTCCGCTCCAGCCAGAACAACGCAGCCTGGACGCCGCTCTAGTCCCAACTCCCAACCGCGGGCGAATACCGCAAACCGGAACACACCGCCCGCATCCCTACTGCCTATCCCTTCCGGTCGCCGACTTCCCGCTCCCGACTGACTTTACACCCCTATGAGATTTGCCAATCAAGTTGCCATCGTTACCGGCGCAGGCCGTGGAATCGGAAATGCCATCGCACTGCGCCTTGCCGGCGAAGGTGCACGTGTGGCTGTTGTCAGCCGCACCGAACTTAATGCCAATCGGACGGCGGAAGAAATCAACGCCCGCTATGCAGGCCTGGCAAAAGCCTACGCCGTGGACGTTGCCGATCATGCCGGCGTGAAATCCTTGGCCGAGCAAATCCTGGCGGATTTCTCCCGGATAGACATCTTGGTCAATAACGCCGGGCTGACCCGGGACGGACTCTCGATGCGGATGAGTGAGAGCGATTGGGATGTGGTGATCGACACCAACCTCAAGGGTGCTTTCAACTTCATCCAAGCCATCCAAAGGCCGATGATCAAACAACGGAGTGGACGAATCATTAACATCGCCAGCGTGGCGGGACTAATGGGCAACGCTGGGCAGGCCAATTACGCCGCAAGCAAAGCGGGTCTGCTGGGCCTCACCAAATCCATTGCCCGCGAGCTGGCCAGCCGCAGTATCACCGTCAATGCGGTCGCGCCGGGCTTCATCACCACCGACATGACCGATGTGTTGCCCGAGCAAGTCAAATCCGGGGTTGTGGGCGCCATCCCCATGGGCCGATTCGGGGAACCCGACGACATAGCGGCGGCTGTCGCGTTTCTGGCCAGTGCCGAAGCCAAGTACATCACGGGGCAATGCCTGACCGTGGATGGCGGCATGGTCATGTAATCGAGGCCGAGCTTCAGGCCCCGTTCCACGCTCCGCCCCATGCTTCTCTACCTGCTCCGGCATGCCAACGCAGATGTTCCCGCCCGTTCGGATTCCGAGCGCTGGCTTTCAGACAAGGGCGTCCTTCAAGCCAAGCACGTCGGCCGTTTCTGCCAACGCATGGGCTTCAAACCCGAGATCCTGCTCTCCAGCCCCTTGGTGCGGGCACGGCAAACCGCCGAGCATTTCGCCACGGAGATCAGCGCAGACGCCCCTGAAATCGCCGATTTCCTCGCCACCGGCATGGAGCCGGAAGCGGCCCTCACCGGGCTTCAAGCGTACGCGCAATTCGAGAGCGTGATGATCGTCGGTCACCAACCGGATTTTTCAATGCTGATCGCCCATCTGACCGGGATGCTGGATGGGGCCAACATCAACATCGGCAAGGGCTCCTTGACGTTGCTGGACGTGGCTCAATTGCGTCCGGGGCGTGCCAGTCTTGAGTTTAGCATCCCAAACCGTTTGATGCGTCTCTGACAATTCCCAGCCATATGCCCCCCAACGTACAAATCCGAAACCTGCCCGCGGCGAGATTCGCGACGGAAGTAGCACAACTCATCGTCCAAACGGCCCTCAAATCCATTGCCGAGCGCGGATTATTCCGTCTGGCCTTGGCGGGAGGCGATTCCCCGGCAGCCATTTACAGCGAAGTGGCTAGCTTAGGGGACGCGATTGCTTGGGAGCGGGTGCAAATTACTTACGGCGATGAACGTTGCGTCCCTCCCGAGGACGCGTTCAGCAACTATCGGATGTCCAAGCTCTCGCTGCTGGACCGGGTGCCTATTCCCTCCGGTAACGTTTTCCGGATTCGGGGCGAACTCGATCCGGCAGCCGCAGCCACCGAGTACGAGCACAAACTTTCGGCCATGGCCGCGCGCTTGGGCGAGACCCGCTACGTCCACGATCTCGTGCTCCTCGGGCTAGGACCCGACGGCCACACCGCCTCCCTTTTCCCGGGATCGGCCGCCTTGGAAGAAACCGAGCGCAACCTTCTTCCCGTCATCGGCCCCAAGCCGCCGCCGCAGCGAATCACGATGACCTTCCCGCTGCTCAATGCCGCCCGGCAAGTGTGGTTCTTGGTCAATGACCCTGCCAAGCAAGGCGTGATTGACGACATTGCCGCTGGACGCGGCGATCATCCCGCAGGGCGTGTGCGACCCGTGACGGGCAGCGTGACCTGGCTGGTGGGCACCCCCTAGTCCGACCGGTCCGACTACTTGATGATCCCCCGGGGACTGTTCGTGACAAACTCCACCAAATGCTCCACCTCGGGCACCCCGGCGACTCCCGCCCGGATCTGTTCGACCGCTTGCTGCAGGTTGAGCTCAGAACGGTAGATCAGCCGGTAGGCTTCCTTGACTGCCTTGATTGCCTCAGCTCCGAAGCCGTGGCGTTCCAGCCCAATCTTGTTGTAGCTGCGGACCTGGGCAGGATTGCCATCGGCAATCATGAAGGGTGGCACGTCCTGGACAATCTTCGAGCATCCCCCGGTGATCGCATGGCGCCCGATCCGGCAGAACTGGTGGACCGCCGTCAACCCGCCAATGATCGCGTAATCCTCGACCTCCACATGGCCAGCCAAGGTCCCGTTATTGGAGAAAATCACCTTGTCGCCGACTACGCAGTCGTGGGCGATATGCGAGTACGCTAGAAAGTTGCCCCCGCTTCCGATCCGCGTCACCGACCCTGGGGCCGTGCCCTTGTGGATACTAACGAACTCACGGAAGGTGTTGGAATCCCCAATCTCAAGGTGCGTGGGCTCACCCACGTATTTGAGGTCTTGGGTGCGCTGGCCGATGGATCCGAACGCGTAGAAACTGTTTTCGCGTCCAATTTTGGTTGGCCCGCTGATGGACACATGATGTTGGAGCCAGCAGCCCTCGCCGAGGCTCACACCCGCTCCAATAACGCAGTACGGCCCAATCGTGACCTCTGGGCCAATCTCGGCGCCCGGATCAATGACCGCAGTGGGATGAATTTGCGAACTCACCGGTCAACGACACAAAACATCATCTCCGCTTCGGAAACAACCTCGCCATTGACGCTGCAACGGCCGCGCGCCTTGGCAACTCCCATCCCTTTCTTGCGCTGGGTGATTTCCACCTCAATAAACAAAGTGTCCCCAGGCACCACCGGCTTGCGGAATTTCACGCTGTCGGCACTCATGAAGTACCCGATCTTACCCGCCATTCCCGGCTGGCGCAAAATGAGGATGCTCCCAACTTGGGCCATGGCTTCGACTTGCAAAACCCCCGGCATGACGGGATGCCCCGGGAAATGCCCTTGGAAATAGGGTTCGTTGATGGTCACCGACTTGACCCCGGTGCATTTGGAATCGCCTTCGATGCTCACCACCCGGTCCACCATCAGGAAGGGGTACCGGTGGGGCAACAGGTTCATGACGTCCTTAACATCGAGAACCTCGCCGCCTTTGGGCGTGGTCGCAGGGGGCACTAACGCCATCGTCTTGGCAAACTGCTTTGCAATGGCTCGGGCCAAGTCCGTGTTGGGACCGTGCCCGGGCTTGACGGCGATCACGTGGCCTTTGATTGCACGCCCGAACAGGGAGAGATCGCCGATGATGTCCAGGATCTTGTGCCGGGCGAACTCTTCCTGGAATCGCAACGGCTCCTTCCCGAGCACGGAGTCGCCGCGCACCACCACTGCATTTTCCAAACTGCCTCCTTTGATCAGGCCCTTGTCCATGAGCGGCTTGACGTCCTCATAGAATACAAACGTGCGGGCCGGGGCGATCTGCTTCTGGTAGATTTCCGGGGTGATTTCCGTGGAATAAAATTGTGTGAACCTTCCATCCGGGCCGACTTGGGTGCACGAGATCCGGAACCCGGGATCGGGCACGATGGTCATCAGAGACCCGCTCTTGGACTCCAAGTGAATGGTTTCGGTGATCTCGTAAAATTTGCGCGGTACCGGCTGCTCGACGATCCCCGCCTTGAGGATGAGCTCCACGTACGGGGCTGCGCTGCCATCGCCGATGGGCGGCTCGTTGGCGTCCATTTCGATGAGGACATTGTCGACGCCCATTCCCACCAGGGCGCTCAGGACGTGCTCAACGGTGTGAACCTTCACGCTGCCTTCAGCAATGGTCGTCGAGCGCTCGACTGTTTTGACGTGTGCGATGCTCGCGTCGATCACCGGCTCATCCGAGAGGTCTTTGCGCTGGAACTTGCGCCCGTGCCCGGGAGGGGCCGGATGCAAGGTGAGCGTAACTTTCGCGCCAGTGTGCAGTGAGGAACCACTGATACTGGCACTCTTGGCGAGCGTATGTTGCAAGGGGATCATGAAAAAGGACTGGCGCCCCCCGGGGAAATCCAGAAGGGAGGGCGAGCTTTTTAGCGCGTCAGGTCTGAAGAAAAAGCTAAAAGTCGAAAGCTGAAAGCTAAAACGCCGATAGAGGTAGGGATGGAGCATTGATTTGCTCCACCCCCCCCTCCGAACCGGACGGGCG
>JAYVTN010000105.1:0-8429 GCA_043788785.1 Spartobacteria bacterium
CTACATCTTTTCTGATGGGATCGCAAAGCCCCGCCGCCGGGCTAATATCATTCTACGCTCCGGCGTGAACTTGCCACTAATTGCGGCGGACTACACTAGGTGCTCCTCGGCTTGGGTGATCCTCCGGCTCGGGTGATCCTCCGGCTTGGGTGATCCTCCGGCCTGGGTGATCGTCCGGCCTGGGTGATCGTCCGGCCTGGGTGTGAGTGGACGGTGGACGGCGCCGAGTAACGTGACCAGCCCCGGCCAAGCCTGACCTGAGCTGCTCAAGAGCCGCAGCGTCACTCCCCCGGGTTCCTACAATCCGCTCTGCGCCGCCCTATGGGCCATGTCGGCCCATAGGACCCGCGTTGGCCTAGACCGTCGGACCCCGTCTCCCGCTGATGAGCGAGATGACGAAGAGCACCAAGAATATCACAAAGAGTACTTTGGCGATGCCCGCCGCCGTACCCGCCAATCCTCCAAACCCCAACACCGCAGCAATGAGTGCGATGACCAGAAACGTAATAGCCCAAGACAGCATGGTAATAGATTCCTTTCCTTGCCCATTGTATCGCACGCCGGGCGGCTGGCGGGCGTGTGGGAGTTGGCCCTAGGGACGGGTCGGACGGGGGCGGACCTACGAAATCGTCAGCTCTTTGGTGATCACAAAACGCTCAATGCGTTTGCGTAAGGTCGCCCGGGTGATCCCTAAAAGCTTGGCGGCACGCACTTGATTGCCTTTGGTCGATTTCATGGCGTAAATCGTGAACTCCCGTTCCAGCCATGGCAGCAACTGGACATCGGGATCGGCCTGCGCGGCTTGGAGCAAGACTTGGATAGCCCCTTCGGTGCCCATGGGTGCTCCCGCGGGCAAATCGGCAGGGGCCGCCGGCTCCAAGGGGATCGCGTTTCCCAGAGGGATGTCTTTGGGCAGGAGCAGCTCGGTGGTCGCCAGGACGCAGGCCCGCTGGATGGTGTTCTCCAGCTCGCGCACGTTTCCGGGCCAAGGATATTTTTCCAGTACCCGCACGGCTTCCTCGCTGATGGTCAGCTGTGGCAAGTGCTTGCGGGTAGCCACCTTGCGCAAGAAATACTCAGCAAGCAGGCGGATGTCCTCCACCCGCTGGCGCAAGGGCGGGAGTTGGATGCGTACGACATTGAGCCGGTAGAAAAGATCCTCACGGAAACGTTTCTCAGCCACTTCCTGCTCCAGGTTTTTGTTGGTGGCCGTAATGATACGCACATCGCTCTGGAGCGTGGTGTTTCCCCCGACCCGCGAATACTGGCCGTCTTGGAGCACCCGCAGGATCTTGCTCTGGAGTTGGACTGGCATATCCCCGATTTCGTCCAGGAAAAGAGTGCCACCGTGGCTTTGTTCAAAGCGACCCACCCGCTGGGCCGCGGCGCCGGTGAACGCGCCTTTTTCGTGGCCAAACAGTTCGCTTTCCAGAAGTTGTTCCGGGATAGCCGCACAGTTGATCGCCACGAAACTTTTGGCGCTGCGCTGGCTGTAGTGGTGGATGGCCCGGGCCACGAGCTCTTTGCCGGAGCCGCTTTCGCCAGTAATCATGACAGGCGCATCGCTATGGGAAACCCGGCCAATGAGCTTGAAAACCTGCTGGAGAGCGGGGGACTTTCCCACAATGGACTCCTGATGCTCCTCGATGGTGAGCTGGGGCTTGAAGGTGGTGGCCGCCTTCATCTCGGCCTGGGCCTTCAAGGCCGCGTCGACCACCACTTTCAAGTTGAATGGCAGCGTCTCTTTGCGGATGAAATCAAACGCCCCCAATTTCATCGATTCGATGACGGCTTGGGTCGTCCCGAACTGGCTGGTGAGTACTACGATCGCGTTGGGTTCGCGCTGGCGCACCTTGACCAGCAGTTCCTGGCCGCTGAAGGGAGAAAGGTGGGTCTCGGCGATCAGCAGGTCGGGCGATTCCCGGCAGAACAGCTTGAAGGCCTCATCAGCGTTTCCACTGGTGATGACCCGCGTGGTAGCCGTGGTGAGATGATGCTGGGCCCATTCCAAGAAGTCGCTTTCCGGATCAACAACGAGGATGGTCTGCGCTTTTTCTATGGTCACGTGGTGGGAGTAAAAGGGCAGGAGCCACGGATGCAAAAGGTAAAACGCCCGGAAGTGAGAAAAAAAAGCCACTTCGCCCGTCGGACCAGGCGGACCAGGCGGACCAGGCGGAATTTCTAAATGGCACCGAAACGTCTCTGGCGGGAGTGGAACTGGTCGATCGCTTCTGAGAGGTCTGCCTTGCCGAAGTCGGGCCAGAGTTTCTGGGTGACCACGATCTCGGTGTAGCTCAATTGCCAGAGGAGGAAATTGGATAGTCGCATTTCACCCGAGGTGCGGATCAGCAAATCGGGGTCGGGGAAGTCCCGGGTGTAGAGATGGGCCGAGACAAGCTCCGGGGTGAGGGTCTCCGGGTCGAGCAGGCCTGCCATTGCCAAACGACATAGGCTGCGGGTGGCGTCCACGATTTCAGTGCGGCCGCTGTAGCTGAGGGCCAGGATGAGGGTCGTGGAGGTGTTGCCTGCGGTTGCGGCGATGGCATCGGCCAACGCGCGCTGGCAAGAAGCTGGCAAATCCTGGGTCCGTCCTATGGCTTGAAGCCGGACATTGTTGCGCATCAGAGTGGGCAATTCCTGTGCAATGAAATGCTCCAGGAGCACCATGAGAGCATCGATCTCCGGCTGGGGCCGTTTCCAGTTCTCGGTGGAGAAGGCGTATACGGTCAGGAATTGGACCCCGAGTTCGGTGCAAGCCTCGGTGACCCGGCGCACCGATTCGGCACCGCGTTCATGTCCAGCGATCCTAGGGAGGCCGCGTTCGCATGCCCAACGCCCATTGCCATCCATGATGATGGCGATGTGGCGTGGAGCTGGTGAACGTTCGGTCATGGGGGGCACTCAATCACCAAATCTGCCCAAGAAAATGGGGTCAGAGCACGATCGTTTGATCGCGGTTCGGGCCGACACTGGCAATGATGAGCTTGGCGCCAGACAAACCGGCGATTTTGCGCAGGTAGGATTGTGCGTTCTTGGGTAGATCTGCGAATTTCTTGGCGAGGTGCGTGGGCGTCTGCCAGCCCGGGAATTCGCTGTAAACCGGTTTGCACTGCTTGAGAAGCTCGAGATCGGAGGGGGGCACCTCCAAGAGTTTGCGCCCCAGTTTATAATGGGTACACACCTTGATGGTCGCCAAGCTGTCGAGTCCGTCCAGATTTGTGATGGCGATATGGTTGATGCCATTGACCATGCTCGCGTACCGGGTGGAAACCGCATCAAACCACCCGCAACGGCGGGCGCGCCCGGTGGTGGCGCCGTATTCGCGGCCCATGCCATGGAGCATGTCGCTGAGGCCGTCGTCTTCGGTGGGGAAAGGGCCTTCGCCGACGCGGGTCGTATAGGCTTTCATCACGCCGAGCACGCGGTCAATGCAGTGGGGAGGCACGCCGGAGCCGGTGCAAGCGCCCCCGGAAGTGGTGTTGGAGGAGGTGACGTAGGGATATGTGCCGTGGTCGATGTCCAGGAACGTGCCTTGGGCGCCCTCAAAGAGGATCTCCTTGCGCGCCCGGATAGCTTCATGGAGATAGACGACCGTGTTGCCCACAAACGGGCGCAGCTTTTCAGCAGCTTCCAGGTAGGCCGACTCGATGTCTTTGACCTTGAGCGGCTTGCCCCCAAGGATCTTGAGCAGCGCATTGTTCTCCTTCACGCGTTGGGCCAGCTTGGCCCGGAACACGTCCGGTTGGAGCAAATCGCTGACACGCAGGCCGACCCGGGCGATTTTGTCGCCATAGGCAGGACCAATCCCGCGTTTGGTGGTCCCGATCTTGTTCTTGCCCTTGTTGAGTTCACGCTGCGCATCAATCGCGCGGTGATACGGCAGCACCAGGTGCGCGCTCTCACTGATCAAGAGGTTGGCCTTGGTGACCTTGATATTCTTGGCCCGTAATCCTTCGATCTCTTCCGCCACCGATACCGGGTCCAACACCACGCCGTTTGCGATGACGCACTTTTTACCGGAACGCAGGATGCCCGAGGGAATGAGGTGGAGAACGTATTTCTTGTCGCCGACGATCACAGTATGGCCGGCGTTGTTGCCGCCTTGACTGCGGACGACGATGTCGGCCGTTTCGGTGAGGAAATCGATGATTTTGCCTTTGCCTTCATCGCCCCACTGGGCGCCGACAAGGATGGTGTTGGCCATTAGATAAAGAGGGTGGGTGTTGAGACGCGAAACCGCCCATTTGGGACGGGGCCGGTAGGGTAGCGGCCATGCGGGCACGGGCAAGCACGGACTTTCGAGAGGCTCATGACTCAGACCTCTGTGGCCTCTACTGTCTCTGTGGTAAGCAACATCCCGGGCTCGTATCTGGGCCAGATACAACCACAGAGACACAGAGACCGGGGGGGGTGGGAGTTTTTAACCACAGAATGCACGGAGTACACGGAATGAGAGGACCTATGATCGTGCTGCTTAAGATCTCTGCACGGCGTCCCCGCTTATCTTGGCCCCATTGTAGGTCCAGCGGGCTGGGCGCCCCTGCTCCGGGGCGCTTGATGACGTGCGTCTTGGCGTGAGCCTTTCGTTGAGGATTCGAACGGAGTTTTGGTCTCACGCAAAGACGCAAAGACGCCAAGATTTCCTCTGGCAGGCCATCTACTACCCCAGGTCTCCACCACCAATTTGCCGATCTAATTCTCAATCATCTTTGCGTCTTTGCGTCTTGGCGTGAATCAAGGCTCAGAACGTTGCTCTCACGTCCCGTCTCCAGAGTACCAATCGGGCCAGAACATCGCGCTGCCTGCTCAATCTACGAATGCCCCGCGTTTGCAGGCGTTACCGAGGACCTAGGATCCCGATGCCTCAAACCTCTGTGGCCTCTGTGTCTCTGGTAAGAAACAATCCCGCCTCGTATCTGGGCCGGATGTAACCACAGAGACACAGAGAGCACAGAGGATGGAACTGCCCAGTTTTTGCTTGTCGTCCATGACTGTTTGGCGCCGGGTGGTTGGGAATTTTAACCACAGAATGCACGGAGTACACGGAATGAGAGGACCTATGATCGTGCTGCTTAAGATCTCTGCACGGCGTCCCCGCTTATCTTGGCCTCATTGTAGGTCCAGCGGGCTGGGCGCCCCTGCTCCGGGGCGCTTGATGACGTGCGTCTTGGCGTGAGCCTTCCGTTGAGGATTCGAACGGAGTTTTGGTTTCACGCAAAGACGCAAAGACGCCAAGATTTCCTCTGGCAGGCCATTTGCCACCTCAGGCATTCACCACCAATTTGCCGATCTCATTCTCAATCATCTTTGCGTCTTGGCGTCTTGGCATGGACCAAGACTCAGAACGTTGCAGCCACGTCCCGTCTCCAGAGTACCAATCGGGCCTCTGTGGCTCTGTGGTAAGAAACAATCCCGCCTCGTATTTGAGCCCCGGGTGGTTCTTCGCTCCTTCTCGTCAGCATGAAGGTAACCGTAAACGTGCGGTGAAAGACGCTCGCATTGCCAAGGAGCCGGATCTAGGGTTCCGGCCCGATTTATGAGTGACCGTTCCTTGATTTCCTCCAAGCCGATTCCCTCCCGCGACCGCCTGATGTTTGCCCTGGATGTGCCTACCAAGGAGGAGGCGCTCCGGGTGGTCGACCAGCTGGGGGACGCGATTACCTTCTATAAGCTGGGACTGCAGCTTTTCATGGCCGATGGCTATTTCGAACTGGTCGAGGAGCTCAAGAAGCGGGGCAAAAAGATCTTTGTAGACCTCAAATTCTTTGACGTACCCGAGACGGTGAAAAACGCGGTGGCCAACCTGAGCACGCGCGGGGTGGAATGCTGCACGGTGCACGGGAGCCAGGCGATTCTGGAAGCCGCCGTGAGCGCCAAGGGCAATATGAAGCTGCTGGCAGTGACCGTGCTCACCAGCTTGGACCGCGGGGATCTCGATGATCTCGGGTTCCAGTGCGACGTCGAGGAACTCGTTTATTCCCGGGCCAAGCGCGCCTTGGCACTCGGCTGTGATGGCGTCATCTCCAGCGGCTTGGAAGCCGCCCGTCTCCGGGGCGAGCTTGGCGAGAAGCTCCTGATCATCACCCCAGGGATCCGTCCAGTGGAGAACCGTCCAGTGGACGATCAAAAGCGGACGGTTACACTTACAGACGCCTTTCTGGGCGGAGCCGATTACGTGGTTATAGGGCGACCGATCCGGCAAGCAGCCGATCTGCGGGCCAAAGCTGAAGAGCTTCAGGCCGAGATCGCCAAGCTGTTCGGGTCCTGAGCCGATTGATCATGCGTGCGGTCGTTTACCATCAGTATGGGGTGGCTTCGGAAGTAGCCCATTTGGAGGAACGCGAACTGTCGGGATTGAAAACCGGCCAGGTGCAGGTGGCGATGCTCTTTGCTCCCATCAATCCGGCGGATCTCAACATGATCGGGGGCAAGTATGCCATCCGGCCTGCGCTCCCGTCGGTGCCGGGGGTGGAGGGAGTGGGCCGGGTGGAAGCGCTCGGGCCCGGGGTGGAGTGCGTGGCGGTCGGCGACACGGTTCTCTTGCCCCATGCCGTGGGGACTTGGTGTCAGGCTTGTGCCGTGGCCGCCGATCAGTTAGTGGTCGTGCCCTTTGGGATCCCTCCCGAACAAGCCGCCATGCTGCGTGTGAACCCAGCTACCGCCTTGCGGATGCTACGCGATTTCGTGGATCTCAATCCCGGCGATTGGGTTCTCCAGAATGGCGCGAACTCCGCCGTAGGGCGCGGGGTCATCCAGATCGCCAAGACTTACGGCTGGCGCACGGTCAACGTGGTCCGTCGCCCGGAGGTGATCGAGGAGCTTAAGGCCTTGGGCGCCGATGTGGTTCTCGTTGAAGGCGACTCTTTGCGTGAGCAGATCCGGGAAGCCACCGGGAGCGCACCCATCGCTCTGGCGCTCAATTGTGTGGGTGGGGAAAGCGCCCTGCGTCTTTCCGGTGCATTAGCGGCTTCAGGCACCTTGGTGACCTACGGTGCCATGGGGATGCAGCCGTTGCGGATCCCAAACGGGATGTTGATCTTCAAGGATCTGCGGTTCCGGGGCTTTTGGGTAACGCAATGGTACGAGCAGGCCAGCGAGGAGGCTCGCCGGGCCCTGTTCGCCGAGCTCTTTGACCTTGCACGGCGCGGGGTCATCCATTCCCCGATTGAGCGGATCTACCCGCTCTCCGAATTCACTGCGGCCGTGGAACGGGCCCAACAGCACCGGCGGACCGGCAAAATCCTGCTAGACTTGTCCGCATGAACCGCTTTGACGCCTGGATGCGTCGCCTGTTGTGTACCCGCCAACGCCAGTACTGGGCGCTAGCCCTGGTGCTTGTCCTGGGATTGGCTGCCACGGCCGGCACTTGGTGGAGTCGGTGGAATTACCGTGGAAAACTGGCACCCTCTGGAGGCCTCTATTTTTTCAGCAAAGTCGAATTGGCAGTCCCTTCGTACCGGCAAAATGACGTGCGTTGGGGCCACGAACTGCTTGGGGCCACCGAAGGAACGCTTGGCGCGGAAGGCTGCGCGGTGTCCTCGGCTGCCATGGTTCTGGGCTTTTATGGGATCGATACCGATCCCCAACGTCTAAATCGGTTCCTGACCGACAATAGCGGGTACACGCCCGAAGGATGGATCTACTGGGAAGCGGCGGCGGCGTTGGAGCCCGGCAAGATCCGGCACGCGTACGAGGACTTGCCCAGCTACCGGCTCATCGACCTCAACCTGATGGAAGGCAACCCGGTGATCGTCCGGCTGCGGTTGGCCAGCGGCACCACCCATTTCGTGGTGATCGCCGGCAAACAGGGATTCAATTACCTGACCCGGGATCCCGGGAGCGGAGCCGGCCGCGGCATTTACCCGCTGAGGGATCTGGGGAGCCCGATTGAGGCTCTGCGGTTTTACGAGCGGTTGCCCGGGCCTGCGGTGAAGGGTGAAGGGTGAAGGGTGAAGGGTGAAGGGTGAAGGGTGAAGGGTGAAGGGTGAAGGTTGAAGGATGAAGGATGAAGGATGAAGGATGAAGGATGAAGGATGAAGGATGAAGGATGAAGGATGAAGGATGAAGGATGAAGGATGAAGGATGAAGGGCGGATGGTCGGGGACGCTGGATGGATCGTTAAATCGCGGAATCCAGCCGTATGGTACGGACTGGGACGCCAGAGTTCTATGGGGTGTCGGCGGGTCTACGGATGCTCGTGGCGGGTTTGTTGAGGACCAGCGTGTAAATCCTGGTCGCAGAGAAGGGTCGGCGGCGAGGTTGTGCCACTCGTTGGCGTCCATGCGCAAACGCTTCCGGCGAACGGAGTTTTGGTCTCACGCAAAGACGCAAAGACGCCAAGATTTCCTCTGGCAGGCCATTTACCACCCGACGCATCCACCACCAATTTGCCGATCTCATTCTCAATCATCTTTGCGTCTTTGCGTCTT